>JALOQQ010000080.1 GCA_025453315.1 Planctomycetota bacterium | reverse complement strand
TGGCTATTAATAAAGCGATGAAAAAGGCAAATAATTTAAGTGTTGATTATGGTGCCTTAGTTATTCGTGGCGCTAAAGATACTGATTTGGCGGTTATTCCAGGATCACCAGCTGATAAAGCCGATATTATGGAGAAGGATATTATTTTAAAAATTAACGAACAAAAGATTGATGAAAATAATCAGCTTAATAAAATAATTAGTAATTATAAATCAGGTGATGAAATTACTTTAACTATTCTGAGAAAAGGAAAAGAACAAAAAATTAAGGTTGTTTTGGAAGAGCGTAAAGAAAACGTAAAATAGTTGTTAAATTTTGAAGCAATCACTATAAAAATAAAAAACTACTAAAGTTAATTAGTAGTTTTTTATTTAATATTAGGTAAAAAATAATTTATATTTATTTTATTTTAAAATTAATTATTAGTTGTTATTTTAAAAAATATTTTTCAGAAAAGTAAAAAATTAGTGAAAATCCTAGATAATTTGGCATATTTTTTGAAAAGGTGTATAATATACTTAGTTTTTCACAATTAATAAAATAAAGGTAGTGATTATTTGATTAATAATTTCTACTTTGCAAAAACTATGGCAATGACCAAATCTCAAATCTTAGCCAGTCTTTCTGAATCAACTGGCTTAAGCAAAAAGGATGTTGCTAACTTCATGGACAAGTTAGCAGAAATCGCTTACAAGGAAGTTAAAAAGGATGGAGAATTTCCAGTTCCTGGCTTCGGTAAGTTGGTAAAGTTGAAGAGAAAGGCTAGAGAAGGCAGAAATCCTGCTACTGGTGAAAAAATTACTATTCCTGCAAAGACTGTTGTTAAGTTCAGAGTTTCAAAGGCTGTTAAGGAAGCTGTCTTGTAATTCACAAACAACAAAAAAATTTATAAAACACCTGATTAATTTTAGGTGTTTTATTTTTTTAATTAAAACATATTGTCATTTTTTATTATAAATTATATAATAAAGCCAAGTTTGTAATAAAAAAGGGAAAAGATTACTCTTTTAAAACCGTTTTGGCGGTTTTTTGTTGTTCTTTGAAAATAAAATAATTAATAATAAAAAAAAGTGTGAGAGAAATGGAGAATGTAGAAAAAGAGAGATTGTGGCGAGTTGAGCTTAGTTTAACTGATGAAGCTGGTATGCTTAATCAGGATCTAGAGGATTGGTTGGATGATTTAGCTTGTCTTATCAATAATGGAGTAAAAAATGTAACTTGGTCTGATTTAGGGGCTATTAATGAGGGTGTTTTTAGTGAGTTAGTCGCTTTTGTAGCTGGTTTTAACACTAAACAGTCTTTGCTTCTGAATTATTGGCCGTTTAGGGTTTATAAAAATTTTAAACCAGAATATTTTTCTGAAATTATTATCGCTGTTAATGGTGTTGGTGATTATTATCCTTATTATCGTGAGGGTAAGAATTGGGATTATTTTTTTAATAATTTAAAATTAGCTGTTAAGGAGAAACCAGAAATCTTTTATTGGAAAGCTGAATTGTTGCCCGATGGAGCGGATTATATTTGGGATTTAATAAAAACAGTTAGCGAATGTGGCCTTAAGAAATTGGAGATAATTACTTGGCAGAATCAAAAATTATTAGATTTGGGTTATTGGCAGAATTATGAAAAAACTATTAAAGACTTTGAAAGACAATTTTCTGAATTAAAAAAATATGCTCAGCGCAGTGGTTTGGAGTTAAAACCTTCTTTACCAGATTGTCCGGTTAAGAATGACTTTAATCGAAAAACATTTTGGTGTTCTTCGGAGTTGTATTTAGATTGTCGTGGTTATATTTATCCCTCGCGCTTGCTTAGTTCAGATATTTTTTTACTGGGGAATTTAAAAAAAGATGGTCCGTATATTTTTGAAAAAAAACCATTTCATTCATTTGGGAACAGCACTTTAAATTTTATGTGGCAGTAGTAAAAAACAATAATACAAAAGGAGTCTTGAAAACTCCTTTTTTTAATAAAAACTTTTTTTAAAAAAAACAGATACTTTGGTAAAAAATATCTGTTCTTAATTATTTAAATCTTTCCATTTTTCTATATATTGTCCAACTCCTTTTTGGTGTAATTTATTTTCAAGCTTTATGTTTTTGTGAAGAAATAATATTAGGGAACGTAGATCAATGAGGTAGCGATTGTTGATAATTTGATACCTCAATTCAGCCCCAGCCTTTATGGCTCGCCTAATGGTTTTAGTCTGGACTCCACCGATTTTAGAGGCCTCAGAAACAGATAGCCAGATAGTAGTCTCTGGCTCTATTACTTTATTTGTTTTTTCTTCTTTGGCCTTGACCATATGTCGTAGCTTTAGGTTTTTTTATTAGTTATTTTTTATTAAATGATTGGTTTGCTGCTATTTTAGTAAAGTAGCGGTTTTATGCTTAATTATTATTTAAGTCTAAGATAGCTTGGACTTAAATAAGTACTTTTGGTTTGTTGATAAATAATTTATTTTTAGTAAGTGACTTTTTTGAATAATAATTTGTATAATAATATTTGATTATTTAAGTCTACAAAAATGTAGACTTAAAAAATATAATAACCTTAATAAAAACAATATTTTGACAAAATACTATTTTGAAAGTCCAAAATATATTGGACTTAAAATAATATTATCGTAGTTTTTCTAAAAAATCAAGATCTTTTAGTTTTATTTCTTTTTAACCCTATTTATTTAATTTTTTGATTTTAAAACAGAAACCAAATTATAATAAATTAAGTTGTTGTTGGGGCGCACCAAGTATGTAATTTGATATTCAGTATGGATAATTTAATCTTAATATTTTTAGTTTTTACAGAAGAAAATAAATAAAAAAAACGTAGTATGGGGAAGGGAATTATCCACAGAAATAGTTGATTTTAAGACTGGTAAATGATATATTTATAAACAAGTAAAATTAAGTAAAAAAAGGGGAAGGCACAAGATTTGTGTTTTTTTGTTTTTAACTAATTTTTATTATAACCATGGTTGGATTGATAAGAAAATTTAAAGAGAAGAACCTGTTGACTAGTATAAAAAAGAAAGACTCAGACGCTTTTATAAAAGCTTATAGTCTTTATTTTGACGATATTTATCGCTTTATATATTTCAAAATTGGTAGCGCTGAAGAAGCTCGTGATTTAGCTTCGGCCGTCTTTTTGAAAACCTGGAATTATATTCAAAGCAAGAATCTTTTAGAAGGTAAAACTCTAAGAGCTCTTTTGTATAAAATCACTAGAAATTTGGTTATCGATCATTATCGCAGTAAAAGTGGTAAACAAACCATTTCTATTGATGATGAGGAGAATCAAATTGATATTGTTGATGAAAGTCAGGATTTGGGTGAAAAAATGGATTTAGCTATTGATTTAGAAATTGTTAAAGATAAATTATTGGAACTTAAAGAAGAATATAGGGAAATACTTATTTTACGTTTTATCAATGATTTAGACTTAGATGAAATAGCTGATGTTACTGGTAAGTCAAAGGGAAATGTCCGTGTTTTTCTACATCGTGCCCTTAAATCTTTAAAGGATTTAGTAGAAAAGGATAGGGAAAAAAAGAAACTGTAACATTTTTAACTTAGCCCCGTATATATAAGTACATAGACTTTGTACTTATTTTAATCCCCATGACAGATAAGGAACTAGTAAAACAATTAAAGAATTTAACCGCAATTAAAGCCGACGCTGATTTTAAAGCAAGGAACTGCGAGATTTTACTAAGCCAGATCAAAAACTCTGGTGCTTTGTCTATGTCTGGAGTTGAAAAGTCTCTAATTTACATCAATAATTTTTTTAAGACAGCTCTACAGCCAGCTTTTTCTCTGGCTATTTTTGTTTGTATTATGTTGGTTGGCGCCGCTTTCAGTCATAAGATTCTAAATGGAGTTAATCCCAACTAATCAATGTACTTGGCTAGAGTGTTAAGCGAAAGAGTTAAATTGCGTATGGTCTGGGATGAGATGGAAAAAGAAAAAATGGAAATCAAATTTGCCAGCAACCATGCCAAAGATATTGCCACTGTTTTAGCCGATGAGACCTTTACCAAAGAAAATAATCAGCAAGAAATAGAAAAGTTAAATAATGAATTTAAAGTAGAAATTAGAACAGTTAAAAGAAAAATGAATCAGATAGTCGCTAAGAAATTAGAAAATACTATTTCTACAACTGAAGTTACCGAGAAAGTTAATACAGCTAGCGTTAATGAAGATAATGAAAAAGTATTTAGCGCTAATACTAAAAAAGAAGAAATTGGAATTCAAGTTTCCGAACCAATAGTTCCCGAGCCCAATACTGTTTCCGCTAAAGTAGAAGAGAAAAAAGAAGTTACTGTAAATACTGATAAGTTATTAGAAGAAGCACAAAATTCCTTTGATCAGAAAGATTACGATTCCGCTTTAGATAAATTAAAACAAGTAGACAACTTGCTCGGCAATTAATCCTGATTTGCCCGTCCGTTTAAACGGCCGGACAAATCCGTGTTAATTGCCTTTCGGCGTTTAGTACGGATTAGCAAGACCCTTCAAGGTCGGGCCCTAGTAATAGGGTGGTCGCGCTCTATAAATTCTTATAGTTTTTTTGGAAAGAAGGAAAGCTTAAACAATCGACCAAAATAATTTTGGTCTGATAAATCGATTTAGCTTTTCCCCGCACTCTCGTTAAGAGAAGCGGGACAGGATTACCCCATGCAATTCCTTTCTCTACGCTTGTCTTAAAAAGCGTGTGGGGGAGCGGGATTCCGATTGATTTATTAACCGTCTTATTAAAAAGCGATTAAAAAAAGCTCACTCTTTTCCTCCTTAAAAACTAAAGTATAGGTTCTATAATCTATACTCTAAATTTTGTCTTTCTTGATTCGCTTAGACTACTGTTGTCTAGGCATTCAGTTAGAC
>JALOQQ010000079.1 GCA_025453315.1 Planctomycetota bacterium | reverse complement strand
ATTGATTTATAATTTTTTATGGTTAAAAAAATAACAGAGGCAATTCGAGTACATTCTCACTGGAAGTTAGTAATAAAAATTTTGCCATTTATTGTTGTGATTTTATTGCTCAGATTGCTTATTAATTATTTGGGTTATGAATTTTTAAACTTAAATGCTCTTTTTACAGCGATAATTTTGGCTAATATATTTTTAGTCGGACTTTTGATTTCCGGGGTTTTAGCTGACTACAAGGAAAGTGAAAAAAAACCAAGTGATATGGCCTTAAGTATTGTCACTATGGCCGATGAGGGGTTGATAATTTTAAAAAATAAAAATAGTTTAGAAGCGAAAATTATCTGCTCCATTTAGATGCCTTTGACTAATCTTTAGTTAATTGGTTTTATAAAAAAGAGAGGACCGAAAATTTAATGAATCAACTGGCTGCGTTTAATAATTACTTTTTAGCCTTTGAAAATCAAACTCAAGCTAATTTTATTGTTAGATTAAAATAGGAACAAAATCAGTTAAGACGAATGATAAATCGCGTCTATACTATCAGAGAAACATCTTTCTGTGGTGCTGGTTATGCGATAACCGAGATAATAACATTTATTCTGACGTTGGAAGTTATATTTATAAAAATCGAGCCGTTTTATGAAAGTATATTTTTTATTTTTTTTTGGCTTTTTTTGATCTATATGATTTTCTTTATTAAGGACCTTAACAACCCTTTTTGCTATACTCAAAAGGATAATCTGTTCGGAAGTGGCATTTAGCTTTTTAGTTTTATAATTAATTTCTGTTTTTTGTTTTTGACATGACAAAATACAAAAGGTAAAATAGTTCTATGTCTTATTAATAAAGTGAGATTGTGACAAAATGTCATGAACTGAAATTTATAGCTAAAGACGGTAAATATTATAAATCAAAAGCTGCTGGCACAAAGGTTGTGTTTCGCTTGACCCAATCTATTCCTAGCCCTAAGGCTGAGCTGATTAAGTTATGGCTGGCTCGAGTTGGTCACGAAAGAATAGAAGAAATAAACGATCCAGAGAAAGCGCTTAATAGAATTTGGTTATTGGCAAAAAATTAGTCGGGATCAGAAATGGATTCAATAAAGGATGATGGGCAAGAAATAAATTAACTTATTATTGGGAAAACAATGAAGTTAAGGGAAAATATGAATATGCGATCGTATTCGCAGGTCAAAGACCTTAAAACTCTTAAGGGAGAATCGGCAACTGAAGAGGAGTTTGTCGACGTAATAAAAAAACTGAGTCAAGTATAGATTTTAGTACTTGGCTAGTTTTTATAATTAATTTATGAATCTAAATACACAAAACAAAAAATTCTGGCAAATATCTGCAGAAGAAACAGCTCAACTTTTGAAAACAAATATTGAGAGTGGTTTGTCTATGCAAGAGGTTAAGAATCGTCTCGAGGTGTATGGTAAAAATATTTTTGAAAAATCAAAAAAAATAAGTAAGCTTAAAATTTTTCTTAGCCAGTTAAAAAGTCCATTAATTTTTATTCTTATTATTGCTGGTGTAATTACGAGTAGCATCTCTCATTATCGTGATGCAATTTTTATTTTTATTGCTGTTGCGGTTAACGCCATTTTGGGCTTCTGGCAAGAAAATAAAGCCGAAAATGCCCTTTCTCAACTCAAAAAATACCTCAAACATAGAACTCGCGTAATACGAGAGGGGAAAGAGCAAGAAATAAGTGTCGAGGAGTTGGTGATTGGTGATATTATTTTATTGGCACAAGGTGATCGAGTCCCAGCTGACGCCAAGCTTTCTTTTGTTAATGATTTTCAGGTCGATGAAGCTGTTTTAACTGGTGAATCTTTGCCAATTGGAAAATCGGTTGAAAGTGTTTCTGAATCGGCAAATATAGCTGATCAAAATACAATGGTTTTCGCCGGTACTTTAGTTACTCAGGGTATTTGTCGGGCTATTGTATGTCAAGTTGGCGCTAACACGGAACTAGGTAAAATTGCCTCCCTTATCGCTAAAACTAATAATGAAAAGACACCTTTACAGAAGGCTATAAGTAAATTTAGTATTTTTCTTGGTTTATTACTTGGGGCTCTAACTTTAGTTGTTTTTATTATTGGTATATTTTCTGGTAAGGCATGGTTGGAAATGTTTTTGACTTCGGTGGCTCTCGCTGTTTCGGCAATACCAGAAGGATTACCGATCTCTATGACAGTAGTTCTTGCAATAGGTGTCGAGAGAATGGCTAGGCGAAAAGGTGTAGTGCGAAAGCTTATCGCCGCTGAAACTTTGGGTGGAACGACTGTTATTTTAACTGACAAAACCGGTACTTTAACCATGGCTAAAATGATGCTTTCAAAAATTATTTCTTTTAATTTAAATGAAAACAAATTACTTACTTATGCTTTAGCGAATGCTAATGTATTGGTTGAAAATCCAGAAGATAATCCAGAGTTATGGCAAATGAATGGGAGAATTATGGAAACTACGCTGGTAAAATCGGCTGGGCTTCGAGGGATTTCATTTTCAGAAATTAGCGATAAATCCCATGTGCTACAGGCAATACCATTTAATTCAGCTCAAAAATATTCCGCTTCAATCGTTGAAGATAAAGGCGAGTATTTAATAGTTTTGTTTGGAGCGCCTGATATTCTATTAAGTCAATCGTCTTTGAGCGAGTCAGACAAAAAAATAATTTTAGATCAAATTGATTTTTTGGCTTCGTCCGGTGAAAGGGTTTTGGGTTTAGCTACTAAAAAAATTGAGTATACGGAAGACCCCGCTCTTTTAAAGGATTCTAATTTCTCTGGCTTATCTTTTGATGGAATTTTAACTTTTAGGGATCCTATCAGATCAGGAATTAAAGATGTAATAGAGCGAGTGAGAAATGCCGGGATAAAAACTGTTATAATGACTGGTGACCATCGGGGGACGGCAATCGCTGTAGCCAAAGAGATTGGTTTAAATACGGATGAGAAATCAATTCTTGATGCTTCTGAGCTTGCAATACTGTCTGATCAAGCTTTAAAGGAAAGACTACCGTTTTTATCTGTAGTTTCGCGTGTTACACCTTTTGATAAATTGCGAATAGTTAGGTTGTTTCAAGAGTTAGATGAGGTTGTTGCAATGACTGGAGATGGAGTTAATGATGCTCCAAGCATTAAACAAGCTAATATTGGTATTGCCATGGGTTCAGGGACGGAAGTGTCACAAAGCGTGGCTGACTTAGTATTATTAGATGATAATTTTGAAACTATAGTTGCGGCAGTTGAAGAAGGTCGGCAAATTCTTAGTAACATCCGCAAGGTTTTGGTTTATTTGCTTTCAAATGTTGCTGATGGTCTAATTTTAATCGGCGGTTCAATTTTAGTAGGTGTGCCACTTCCTTTAAATGCACTTCAAATTTTGTGGGTAAATTTTTTTACAGACAGTTTTCCAGCTATCGCTTTTGCCTTTGAAAAGGACCGAGATGGACTTTCACATAAACCCAACGGGAAAAATATGGTGTTATTTAATCCGTTGATGAAATTTCTAATTTTAGTAATTGGCATACTTACAAGTGTTTTACTCTTTGTGATTTATTTAGTTTTGTTAAGATTAGGTTTTGATCCCGCTATGATTAAAACTTTTATTTTTGGAGCCTTTGGCACCTACACTCTTATTTTAGCACTTTCGGTCAAAAGCTTAGAAAAGAGTATTTTTTCATATTCTCTTTTTTCAAATAAATATCTTACTGGCGCAATCATGCTTGGCTTAGTTCTTATGGCGGCGGCTATTTATATTCCTGTCCTACAAAAACTCTTTAATACAGTAGCTCTACCAATAAATTGGCTAATCGGCATTATTTTAATCGGTGTTTTGAATATAGCTTTGATTGAGTTTGCTAAGTGGATATTTAGGCGATTTAAAAACAAATAGTTA
This sequence comes from Planctomycetota bacterium, assembly GCA_025453315.1. GTDB lineage: Bacteria > Patescibacteriota > Patescibacteriia > Patescibacteriales > UBA12465 > JALOQQ01. The sequence goes on along the minus strand of JALOQQ010000079.1, from coordinate 1,002 downwards.
GAAAAAAATTTTTTAAACGATAGGGTTAATTATTAACTAAAAAACTATAAACGCTTTGTTTATAGTCGAAAGTAATCCCCAAAAAAATCTGCTTAAATCTGGGAATTAAACAATCCATGAGCCGTCCTGATTGCCCCTGGGAAAAAGGTTATCAGGAGTCATTCTATTCACAGTTCAAGATAGATTTAGGAGACCCCGATAGGTTTAACAGTCTAGGGGAATTAGTATATAATATTTATAGAACCATTTATCGCTATAATCATTCCCGAATACATACTAAATTAAAATGCCGCCTGTTTTGTACAGTCGGCAATATCAGGAAACCAATAGAGAGATTGTCTAAAGAAATGGATACCTACCATATTTAGTAATGTCGGTAGTATATTACGATGGCAAAAAATAAATGGTTATATTTTTTTCATAAAATAACATTATTGTGATTTAATTTTATGTGTTGGTGGAGTAATAATAAAAAGTATGTAATATTAGTAAAATCTATTATATATAGTTATATATGATATATAGTTAATGATATATTGTATTTTTTTAAAAAAACTGATATATTAAAATTAATATGTTATTCAACCCAGCACAACCACATGATTTAGATCAATTACCGCCCAAAAAACTCATAAAAAAAGAGGATTTTTCTGATATTTTATTGAAGGCCAGAGTTGAACTCGCAGAATTAAAAGGTTCGACTGGTCAAATACCTAATCCATTACTTTTAACTGCGCCAGTACTTATTCGCGAATCAGTTGAGTCATCTGGTATAGAAAATATTAATACTACGGTAGCAAATGTTTTAGAAAACCAATTACTTCCTGAAAATGAACAACGTAAACCAGATAAAGAAGTATTGAGATATCGAGAGGCTTTATATTGGGGTGCGATTAATCTCAACTCAGTATCTATTTCTAATAGATTAATATTAGGTATTCATAAAAAGCTTATTGCTGAGGTTGGCGGTTTCTACCGTAGCGGGCAAAATCAAATTGTTAA
>JALOQQ010000078.1 GCA_025453315.1 Planctomycetota bacterium | reverse complement strand
CCTAGACAATAGGAAATAGTATAGGTAGAAGGATCTTCGGAAACATAAACATAGGCGTTATTAGCACTATTACAATCGCCATCGGCCGGAGAAGGAGTGGATGGTATTTGATTAATATAAGTTTTAGTTTGATTATTTGAAGGGTTAATATTTGATGATTCAATAAAAGACAAGGGCGAACCACTAATAACAGCTGAGGTTGGCGGATAACCATTCGCATCATTATAATAAAGTTCGAGAGCTGTTTTTAATTGTTTAACATCATCAATGCGTTTGGCGTCACGAGCCTTAACCCTAACTGACTGAAGAGCTAAGACTGAAAAAGTTGCTATAACAGCAATAATAGCTATTACAACAAGAAGCTCAATAAGAGTAAAAGCTTTTTTATCTTTAAACATATTTAACTAACTCTATTAATAATTTATCTTCTATATTATAACATAAAAAATAAAATGAATAAGTCCCAAGTTGGCTCAAAAAATGTTTTTAAAATTTATTAACAAAAAAGTTTAATATATTAATTGACAAAAACCAAATAAAATGATTTAATAGCACGAATACATAAATAGATCTCTCTCAATTTAATAACTAAAAAAATAAGTAACAATGAAAGAAGTAAAAACAGAGCCAATTATTATCTCTTATTTACATTTAAGAAAAATGATTGGAATACTAGGCATCTCACTGCCTATTAGCGTAATTATTGGCGCCCTCTTATACGGCAACATTAACGGAACACTTGGATCTATTAGCGAATATTATTATTCGAATATGCGAGAAATATTCGTTGGCACTCTTTGGGCCATGTCCGCTTTCTTACTATCCTATCAAGGTTATGATAGACAAGATGTAATAATTTGCAGAATCTGCGGTCTCTCGGCTCTAGGAGTTTCCCTATTCCCCACTTCCTTAGAAACTAGTACTTTGCCAGAATGTCTTTCCTTAACTAACACTCCTGAATTATCGAATATGATACACCTATCCTGTGCCGGGGTATTATTTCTTTCTTTTTCTTATATGTCTCTATTTCTTTTCTGTAAGACAAATAAAGAAACAATGACGCCGCAAAAAATAAAAAGAAATATTATCTATCGAATTACTGGAATAATAATTATCGTTTGTATCGTTCTAATTTTTTTATACGAAATATTCTTTTTTAATTCTTCTTTTAAAAAAGCTCATCCCGTATTAATTATGGAAATAATAATGCTTTGGGCTTTTGGTCTTTCCTGGCTAACAAAAGGAAAAGCTATAATTAAAGATTAAAAAATAAAAACTCATATATAAAGCCCCGATAAAATCGAGGCTTTCTTTTTATTTTATAAATTTCTCAAATCTTTTTTTCTACTACTATAAAAAAATTTTTATTAAAATATACGAAATAGTATAAAAAAAATTAGCTTATTGTGATATTATTAACTTTAAATTATAATTTTTATATAAACAATTAAAGATATTAATATTATGCAAAACTGTAATTTTTGTTTAGAAAATAATCAATTGATGGGAAAAATATTAGCTAAAAACGAGCTATGTTATTTCGTAGAAACACTTGATCCTGTTTTAGAACACTCTGGAATGATAATAACCTATCGTCATATTTCTTCACCATTTGAATTAAACAATGAAGAGTTAATAGCTATCAAAGAACTTCTTTTAGAAGTTAAAAATATTTTTGAGCCATCTAATCCTTCTGGCTATATTGTTGGCTGGAATATTGGTGAAGACGCTGGCCAAAATGTAGAACATGCTCACCTGCATGTAATTGCCAGATTTACAGATGAACCAATGAAGGGTAAGGGTTTGAGATGGGCTTTTAAACAAGAGTCTAACAAAAGAATTAAAAAATAGTAATTTCCCACAATTAAATAATCTCTAACCGCACATTAAATCCTCGTGCAAAATTCTCTACAACATAACAAAAAGGAAGTTTTTTAAACTTCCTTTTTGATTATTATACTATTTTACAAATGGAGGAATATTTTTTCTTTCGCCTTTATGACAAGCACCTTTATAAAAATCTTCAGCTAAACAAGTAGATTTATCAGAAAAAGTACAAACTGCATTTTCCACCGCCGAAGTTTTGCCTCCAGACCAAGCGCAAAATTTCTGTGCTTCAGTATCATAACCAGTAGTCTTCACACCGCCTAAAGGACACTCATTTCTAAACATAGCCCATTCTTCACAAGCTCTATTATCATCAAAAAAACACAAACCATATTCTCCGCCATCAGGCTTCTTTTCAATCTCCAACCTTCCACCCTTAATTTTACAATTCGTACTAGCTGGATTAGCTATATTAAGTGGTCCGTTATTTTGACCCGGAATATTGTTTGGTAAATTATTTTTTATATTATTAACTTCTTTTAGCGAAGAACTCTTTTCTAAATTAGTTGCTTTAATACTATTTAAAGATTGCTCTGATTTTTTGTTATTACCAGAAACCAAAAACAAAACCAAACCCGCTAAAAATAAAATTAAAACCACCAATAAAACGATTCTTTTTCTATTCATATTTTTTAAAAATTAATTTTTTATTAATTCTTTTTTATGTTAATATTATACACCTTTAAATAATACGGACAATAGAAAATAAAATTAAATAAAAAAAATAAGGAAGCGATTAAACTTCCTTTTTTTACCCTTAGTAGGGTGTTTGATATATTTTGTTTTGTTATTTTTTTGGTTTAACACTAGTACTGTCTTATATTATAACAAGATTTTTCTTTCTTTCTTTAAATTAATAATTAACTGCTAAACGTTGATTTGGCAAAACTCTCATAAAGTCTACCTTAAAAATTGGCAAATTAATTCGTTTATTAATTGAGTTTATTATTTTGTAAAAGTTAAAGTTATACTGTAATGCTGTTTTTTCGATAATTTTCATCTGTTTTACATCGTCAACCAAACGAGACATGGCTAATAAAACAAATCGTCTAGTAGCAGAATCCATTTCTTTACGGTCAACAATGCTATTTAATTGAGAGAAATCTAAATCCAATATCATAATACGTCTTAAGCCAGCGTCACGATGACATTTGTTTATTAAGATATTAGTACGTTCAGACACGCTCCACTCCATTTGTTCGATTAATATTAATAAAGTTTTCTTTAATCCCGTGTAGGTTTTTTCTTTTTCGTAATAATTTAAAAGTTCAAGTTTATCTATCTTTAATTCATTGCCCAGACTGACAATCAGGGAAAGTATTTCCTTTCTTAATTTTGATCTACGCCCTAAAAGATGATAGACCTTAATTAAACGAGAAAAATTGTTGTTAGCCAAGCCAAGCATCTTTTTAAAGACTATTCTAGTCATCTTTTGAGAAAGTTTCTTTAAGTTAATAACTTCAGTTAATTGATCAAAGGAAGCCAGGTTAATTAATTCCAACCATTCCGTTGCCGTAAAAATAGCGCCATATCTAATGATTTTTATCTTTTCATTAAAATTAGTAGAAACCAACTTCATTTTTTCTAAAATCTTGGCTTTTAATTTAAAATCATCCGGCAAAGCAATAAGAGATTCTAATTGATGAAAAGATTTGGCGCAAAACAACATTTCATAATAAGCCATTTCAATAACATCGACGGCAGCTTTTTTATTTAAATTATAAAAAGTCTTCCAACCAACAAAATCATTGGCAATATTATTTAAATGTCCTTTTAGCTCTACTAAACGTTCCTGCGGTAAAGAAAAGTATAAATCAGCCAATTCTTCCATGGTAATAACTAAACCAAATAAGAATTGATACCAAGTGTTAACCGCTTCGGTAACAACTTTAGCTTTCGAAGCATTAAAGCCGTTTAAGATTTTACTAACTGCTTTACTTCTTTTACTAACTGTTTCTGTGGTGCACATTGTTTTCATTATTATATTTGTTTATTTTGTTTTCAATTTACGTTTTTTTCTCTAAAAAAATGATCCCAGAGAAAAATAATTAATAATATAAATTATCATAATTAATGATTTATGTCAATATAAAAAATAATAAAAAAACAAGCCTTTAAGCTCGTTTTTTAGATTTACTTATATAAACAATTTCGCAACATTATCTACTAATAATTATAACACTTCTAAACATTACTCTATCTGCCCAACAATTACGACATAATTCTTGCCATATTTCTTGGCGCATTTAGGACAAGTGGTATACCACATATAGGTTTTTTTAACAGTAATACTTTTGCTTTTAATATAATTCTCAAAATCTTTTAACCAAATTCCAGTATCTTTAAAATTACCTTCATAAACTTTACTTAAAAACTTACCACCTAGAGTAACGTTTTCGGCACCAGGCACTTCCCTGTCTACGGCTAAATATATATCCATATTCCACTTAGAAGTGTGCTCTGACAAGACCATTCCTTCAAGCATTTTAGTTCCAGCCTCTTCAATTTTTTTAACCGATCGTATCATGGCTTGGCCAAAATTAATTGGCATATAAAACAAAGTAAAAACTTTGTCTTTAATAAACTTTTTATTGCTCCAATCAAAAGTCTTCCCGTCCCAAAGAGTGGGATCGAATCTGGGACAACATTCTTGATCTTTAATTTGATTGTTCATAAACGTTAAATTAATTTTAATTATTTTGTATCAACTAAAAAACTTTGGTTATTTAATGATAATTCAGATATTCTTTTCAAGTCTTGACGAATTTTTTGGTAATCGGGTATAAACTTAGCCACTAAATTCCAAAAATTTTTAGAATGGTTTAATTCTTTTAAATGACATAACTCATGAACAATAATATAATCAGACATCTCTTTCGGCATGAATAATATCTTATAATTAAAATTAATGTTTCCTTTTGACGAACAACTACCCCAGCGTGTTCCCTGATTCTTAATAGAGATCTTTGGAACCGAAAAATTATAAAAAGCACAAAATTCAATTACTTTTTGCTCAATAAAAGAACGGGCTTTTTCTTTATTTTTTAAATAATGATCTCGATCTTTTTTATAGAAAAAA
>JALOQQ010000012.1 GCA_025453315.1 Planctomycetota bacterium | reverse complement strand
TCGATGATGACCTGGAGCCCCTCGATGGCGCTGAAGACATAAACGGCGCCCCAGTAGCCGAGTAGCACCAGATTTGTCACGCCGCTATTGGCGTTAGAATGGCTAAAACAAAAATTATTACAACCAAAATACTAAAATTATTCTTAGTTATCTTTTTGCCAAACACAGAAATACTAAGACTATTATTGGGACACTTTTCAACACAATTCAGACAACTAATACAGTCGGCGGATTTAATCTGTTTCTTTTTTTCAATTTCTAATCCAGCTGGACAATTATAATCACAACTATGACAAGAAACGCAAGAATGTTCATCTCTTTTCAATTTAAAGAAACTAATTTTTTTAAAAATTCCCAAAATAGCGCCTAAGGGGCAAAAATAACGACACCAAAAACTTTTAGTAAACAGAGAAGCTAACAAAAGCACCAATAAAATGATATAACCAAAAATCTTTTCCTCCCACTCATTACCCAAATGCATCAAAGCATTGTAGGGATCATAATTTCTGAAAATCAAATCACCTAATTTATAGGAAAAAAATATTATTAATATTAAAATAAAATATTTTAAATAACGAGCGTAATAATCGATATTTTTGGGAAATTCGAAATCTTTTTTTATACCAATTTTCTTTCCCAACCATCGAAAAAATTCTTGTAAGGCACCTAGTGGACAAAAATAACCACAAAACACTCTACCAAAAAATATGGTTAAAAAAATAGTTATAATTAATAAGGCAAATGAGCTTAAGAAAATTCTTTTTAAAAACTCACCGGTACTAATGTAAGTCAAAAAACTTTCTACGCCACCAAAAGGACAATAAGCATCAATAGGAAAAGCTTTTTCGATTCCCAAATTCAAATGTCTTAATGTTAAATAAAAAACTAACAACACCACGATGAATTGAGAAGTTCTTCTCAAATAAAAACTAATCTTTTTGTTCATATTTTTTTAAAAAATCGGCTAATATTGAATTATATTTTTTAAATGCTAAATAATTTATAGAATAATAAATTTTTTGTCCTTCTCGACGATTACTAATTAATTTAGAGCGCGATAAAATTCTTAGATGGGTAGAAACTAAATTTTGCGGCCAGCCAACATTTTGCCAAATATCACTAACACATAATTCCCTATTTCTAAGTAAACAAATTATTTTTAAACGTTTTTCTTCACCCAAAACTCTAAATAAATCTCCTAACTCCGTGATTCTTTTTGATAATTGTTTGCTCGGACACTTTTTATTTATCATATATTTTTTTATATATCAATTCTAATTGATATATTAATATAATCTCAAAAAATAATCAATAGCCATATAAAAAATATCTCTTAAACTGAGATATTTTTATTAAATCTAAATAATTATCTAATTAACTTTATTTCAAAATAATATTAACAATTTCTGGACTATTACCGCTACGGAGCGGTGGGCCCCAAGTACCAACTCCAGCGCTAGTGTAAATACTATAATTCCCTTCTTGATTTAAACCATATTCATATCTTCCATAAATTCTTTTTACCAAAAGCTCAAAAGGAAATAATTGTCCGCGATGTGTATGTCCGGCTAATTGTAAATTCACACCCAATTCTTTGGCGGCGGCAATGTTGGTAGGCGTATGATAAAGAAAAATCGTTGGCTGACCCTGAACAAAATTGGCCTTATTCTTTACCACAGAAATCAAATCTTGATCTTTAAAACCAGCCCGATAATTTAAACCAATTATTTGCAAACCATTAAAATTAATTACTTCATCACTCAGTGTTTTAACACCATTATTTTTTAAAGCCAAAAGCATATCTTGAAAACTACCACTCATACCATGGGAACCGAGATCATGGTTACCACTAACAAATAATATTCCTTCTTTAACTTTTAATTCTTTTAAAGGAGCGAGCCAAGTATTTAAATCACCTTTAGTGCCATCAAAAAAATCACCGGTAATCACTAATAAATCTGGATGCAAAACGTTTACTTGACTAACAATTTTTTCTAAATGTTTAACACGATAAATAGCGCCTAAATGAATATCGGAAATTTGCACAATATTTTTACCCTGCCAAGCTAGGGGTAAATTTGGTATCGTCACGGAAATATTGTTAACCCGAGGAGTGAAAGCATTATACGAACAATAAGATGAATAAAGTAGAGCTAAAATTATTAAAACTAGGCCCACAATATTAGAAGAAAAATTAAAATTGAACAGCTTAGTAATAAAAATAACAAAAGCCGTCAAAACTAAACCCAGAAAAATATGCCAAGAAGCACCAAGCCAAAAAGCAGAAATAAAATAATAAATACGCACGAGAGTATTATCGTAAAAACGTACCAATGTTAAAGAAAAAATAAAACTAAACGCCATTATAATAAGAAAAACCCAAAAACTACGTTTCTGCATTAAAGAAAAATTAGGAAAAACCGCTAAAGATAATTTATAAATTGCCAGTTGAAATAAAATAATTACACCAAAAACAACTACAAAGAAAAATAAAAAACTTATTGGCATTGAGGCAGGGTTATTCATATTAAATCTTAAATTTATCTATTATTTTTTATTCTTTTCTTAGAGCCACAATCGGATCCATTTTAGCAGCTTTTCTAGCGGGTTGAATGCCAAAGAAAATACCAAACAATAAAGAAAAACCTAGAGCTACTACATAAGCTTTTACTGGAACAATAAAAACCCAATCCAAACCATAAATCCTAGCACCCCAGGCAATTAGCCAAGAAGCGATAACACCCAAAACAACCCCAACAATACCACCTAAAAGTGTAATAACTATTGCTTCTACTAAAAATTGCCACATGATTTCACGGTAACCAGCTCCCACCGCTTTGCGTAAACCAATTTCAGAAGTACGCTCACTAACGACAACATACATTACGTTTAGAATACCAACTCCACCAACTATCAAAGAAATAATAACTATAGCTAATAATAGAATAGTTAAAGCACCCATAATAGTATCTAAAGTTTCCATCATATCTGACATAGTCACTACCCGAAAATCATCTTTATCTGGATTACTGATATCATGATTCTGACGTAAAATTAAACGCGCCTCATCAGCAGTATTATTGGCTTTGGTAGAATCTTTTAATTCATGAACCATATACATTAAATGATCCATACCAGTAATTTTTTTCTGTAAAGTTCTAATTGGCAAATAAACAAAATTATCAAAATCCATAACCATAACCTTACCCTTCTCTTTCATAACACCAATGACCTGATATTTCCCTTTTCTTAAAGTTACAAATTTACCCAAAGAATCAGAGTCGCCGAATAAATCTTTATTTATTTTATATCCCAAAACAACTACTTGAGCTAATGACTTATCTTCACTTTCAGAATAAAAGCGTCCTGAAGCAATTTCACTACTATCAATATTTATATAACTAGCATTAACACCTAAAGCAAAAACTTTTTTTACTTCTCCGCCATAAGCGACTTGTTCCTGATCCATAACAGCGCCATAACCATTTTGAACATTAGAAATGTTTTTTAAATCTTCAACATCTTTTAATTTTAAAGTGGTTATTTGCACGCCAGAATGACCACCACCCTGCGAACTACTTTTAGCCGAAGGAACTTTAACCTCGGTCTGAATTATATTAGTACCAAAAGATTCAATTTGTCCCAACATTAAGCCGCGAATACCCTCTCCAGCCGAGTAAACAATAATAATACTAGTAATGCCGATTACAATACCCAAAATCGTTAAAAAAGTTCTCGCTTTATTAACTCCCAAAGAACACCAAGCAATTTTAAAAGCATTTAAAAAATGATGCATACTAATTATTCTTTATTCATAACTCAAAGCATTGACTGGCGATAATTTACTGGCTCGACGAGCGGGATACCAGCCAAAAATCAAACCAATGATAGCAGAAACAGAGATACCTAAAATAATAGCGGAAAAAGAAATCTTAAAACTCCAATTGTAACCAAGATAATTAATAATAACTGAGGCTAAAAATGACAGTAAGATGCCAAAGATAATACCAATAAGACCACCAATTAAAGTTAAAGTTATTGCTTCGAAAAGAAATTGAAAACTAATATTTTTATTACGCGCTCCTACCGCTTTGCGCAAGCCGATTTCTCGAGTACGTTCATTAACGCTAATAAGCATAATATTCATAATACCAATACCGCCTACCAATAAAGAAAGCGCCGCCATAGCCGCTAAAAAGTAACGTAAAGCGTCAGTAATACTTTTGAGCATATCAATAGCCTGAGCCGCGTCACGAACTGTAAAATCATCATCCTGACCATTTTGATTTCGAATATCATGTTGATCTCTTATTAAAGAAGTAATTTCCGATATTACTTCATTAATATTATCAGAAGAATTAACTCTTACTCTGATGTAATTTAGATAATTAATACCGGCAATAAGTTTTTGAGCGCTACGAATAGGAATAATTATTTGATCATCATAATCTTGAAAAGCCACCTTACCTCTAGATTCCATAATACCTATTACTTCAAAAACTTGTTTACCAATTTTAAATTTCTGACCCAAAGCATCGGATTCCCCGAAGAGTTCTTTTTTTGCCGTACTACCCAAAACAGCTACCTTGGCTAAATTCTCTTCTTCGTCAACAGTAAAAAAACGACCATTAGCCAAATTTCCACCTTCCACTTGCAAATAAGAAGCTGTAGTACCATTTATGGTTGTGTCGTAAGCATTATCTTGCCAGCTTAAAGTACCATTACTTTGGACATAAGCGCTAGCACCAACAATATTCTTAATCTTATTACGGATAGCCTTAAGATCATCATAAGTTAAAGTAGTAATCACCACTCCCATCACAAAAGTTGGCGGTTCATTTTTTTCAGATTTGCCCGGAGTAATACTAATAGTATTAGAGCCTAAAGTTTTTACTTGATCCAAAATTAAAGATTGAGCACCCGCGCCAAGAGACATAATTAAAATAACAGCGCCAACACCAATAATAATACCAAGCATGGTTAAAAAACTCCGCGCCTTATTAGCACGCAGAGCTTTAGTGGATATTAGAATAGATTGTTGAATATCAAATAACATAAATACAAATCTGATTTATTTTAGAAGTTCACCTTCTTGAGAAGCAAAACGACGTTTCTTTACTGCTCCATCAGCTACAATTTCTCCATCATGAATCTTAATGATACGGGAGGCGTGTTCGGCAGTAAAAATTTCATGAGTAACCACGATAATGGTTTTTCCTTCTTTATTTAAACGTTGCAAAATTTCCATCACTTGATTACCAGATTTGGAATCAAGATTACCAGTTGGTTCATCGGCTAAAATAACTGAAGGGTTATTAACTAAAGCCCTAGCAATAGCGACACGTTGTTTTTCGCCACCCGAAATTTGATTGGATAAAAATTCCAAACGATGACCCAAACCCACTGACTCTAAAACTTTTTGAGCACGTTCATTCATATTCTTCTTACTCGCTGAATAAATAAGAGGTAGCTTAACATTATCCAAAACTGTTGTGCGTGGTAAAAGATTAAACGCTTGAAAAACAAAACCAATTTCCCTATTTCGTAAAACTGCCAATTCTTCATCATCAAGGCTATTTACATTTTTACCATGTAAATTATAAGTGCCACTAGAAGAGCGATCTAATAAGCCTAAAATATGCATGAGAGTTGATTTACCAGAGCCAGAAGGTCCCATAATAGAGACAAATTCACCCTCTTCAATATCAAAAGAAACACCTCGTAAAACCTTGGTAATTACACCCTCAGTGTCGTAATCCTTTTTTAAATTTTTTATATGAATAAGCATAGATAAAATTAATTTTTTACTGAAGAGGTTTACTAGGGTCCTTAACTGAAGTAACTACTAAGTCACCTTCTTTTAAATCCCCACTTAGTACTTCTACCATTCCTTCATCACCATACAAACCTAAAGTAACTTTAGTTTCTCTAATTTGACCGTTATTTAAAATACGCACAAATTTACCTTGTCCATTTCTATCAATAACAGCACGACTAGGAATTATTAAAACATCATCTTTTTTATTAGTGTTAATGGTAACGTTGGCCGTCATTTCTGGTTTAATAGCAAAAAATAATTTTTGTTTTTCTGTATCTTCCGGAGCCTGTAGTTCGATTTTAGTTTTATAATAGATAACCCCTTGTAAAACCGTAGCGGCTGGTTCGATAGAGAAAACTTTACCAATAAATTTCTGTTCTTCACTAAAAGCATCAAAAGTAATGGTGGCAGTATTATTAACACTTATCTTGGAAATATCAGCCTCTGAAATATCAATATCAATTTCAAAATTATTTTCAGTTAAAAGCTTTAAAAAGGCTTTAGCGGCACTAAATTGCTCACCAACTTCATAATTTAAAGCTACTACCTGTCCATCAATTGGCGCCTTTAATAAAGTTTCTTCTTTTTGCTGTTGAATTAATTGCAAACTAGCCTCAGCTTGTCTTACTTGTGCTTCAGCTAAATTAATATCTTCCTGACGAGCCGGAGCCTTTAACTTATCTAATTGTTTTTGAGCAACAGACCAAGATTCTTGAGCGCTTAAAATACCAGATTGAGCGGAAGCCATTTGTTGATCGCTATTAACTTTTAGAGTGGCTAAAGAATTTTGGGCACTAGTAATACCATCACTTAAAGCTACCTCGGCCTGCTTAACTGCTTCAGTTAAAGAAGCGATATTAGTTCGATAACTCAAATTAGCATTATCTAAAGCTGATTTAGCACTTTGTAAAGCACTAATACCAGAATTAACTGAACTTAACTGACTACTAATATTATTTTTATAATTATCTAAAGTAGTTTGAGTAAAATTAGTTGAAGTAATTGAATTTTCTAAAGCACCATAACAATCACTTAAAGCTTGATAAACTTTATTTAAATAATCAGAAAGATCCTTGTTTAAATTATCAATATTATTGGTGCTAGAATCTTTTTTAGCTAAATCTAAAGAATTTTGAACTGCTTTCTTTAAAGCTATAGCTAAAGCATATTTTTCTTTACTAGACTCTTTATAGGAAATAGCATTAACGCTGTAAACTGGACCGATGTTTTCATCAGTAATAATTCTATTCATGTTATCAAGCGCGGTGCTGGCAAGCGCCATTTTATAATCAGCTGTAATTAAAAAAGAATCCTGAGCATTATTAATAGCCTGCTGATAACTAGCTTTGCCATTTTCTAAATTTAGCTTAGCGATATTAACTGATTGCTTTAAAGAAGTTTGAATATTCATATCTGAAGACACTAAATCCGCCAGTTTCTTTTCAGCTTGAGCAATATTTTCCGCTATGGTTTTTTGTAGTTTAACGTAATCATTATTCGCGTTATCATAAGCTGTTTTCGCTTGCTTAACTTGAGCACTCATTACCGCGATATCAGAAGAAGTAGCTCCAGAAGTTAATTTATTTCTATTAGCCTTAGCCACTTCTAAATTAGACTGGGCCTCACGCTCCTTAATAGCCAAAGAACTATTATCCAATTCAGCTAAAATTTGATCACGCTGAACTTTATCACCAATTTTAACTAAGATTTTACTAATCTTGCCACTTTGAGGGAAATTAAGTTCCAAATCTTTATTAGGCTTAACCGAACCAGTTTCACTGACACTTTGTAATAAACTCCCCTTTTTAACTGCTAGAGTTGAATAATCAATCTTGCTATTTTTTTGATTTTTATTATAAATAAAAAAACCAATTATAAGGATTGGTAAAATAAGCCAAAGCCATTTTTTCCACTTTTTTTTCTTATTCATATAATAATATTAAAAATAATCAATTTAATACTTATTATAGCAAAAAAGGACTATAAAGAGAAATATTGAATGTGAATAAAATAAAATTTAAAAAACCAAAAAAAATAAGCCGTTTTGGAAAACGACTTATAAAGCACTTCATACTAAAAATAAAATTTAAATTTAGCAGCTTAAGCTTAACTTAAAGAATTATTGTTTCATCGCGATCAGCACCGATAGAAATAATTCTTGGGAAAATACCAGTATCCTTCTGAATAAAGGTGACTATATTTTTTAAATTTTCTGGTAAATCGGAAAAGTTATCTCCTTTTAACTCACAAAGCCAACCAGGAAATTCCTTATATATTGGTGAGCAATTTCTTAGAACATTGTCATCCATAACCGCTTCACGCAAAATACTGTCGGAATTTAATATTTCGCCACCGTAATAATATTTAGGACCATGATATTTATAGGCTACACAAATTTTTATTACTTCAAGTTCATTAAGGACATCGAGCTTTGTTAAGACAACGTCTTTACTAGCATAATTTAGAGAATATCTTAATAAGGGTAAGTCCAGCCAAGCAACTCGCCTAGGCCTTCCAGTAGTAGCACCAAATTCCCGACCTTTTCTCCTAATTGCTATTCCTTGCAGAAACTCGTCGGAATCATTTATCGAGGCGTGCGCATATAACTTTTCTTCTTTTTCTCTACTACCACCACCGTTACACCAAGTATCAGAAGTTTTATTGCCCAGCTCATCAACTAAAGCACCTTCACCAACCCTGGTCGCATAAAATCCTTTAATAATACCGAGAGACAAATCAATGTTAGTGGCACTAATCCCCGCCCCCTTAGCCAAACCCTGAATAGAACAATCAGAGCTAGTGACAAAAGGATAGGTTCCAAAATCAATAGAGAGTAAAAGTCCTTGAGCCCCTTCCAGAAGTATTCCACCCTCTTTTAAATTTTTTCTAACAAAAGAATCAGTATCAGCAACCATAGGTCTTAATTCTTTAGCATATTCCAAATATCGATCTATAATAGCCTCTTCGTTGAAAATCTTATCACCACTACCTATGTAAATACCATTTTCCAGATGGCTGTGATTTAAAATCTTCTTAAGATCTGAAGGATCGTATCTTTTTAACAGATATTCTTTTTCTTCCAAGTGACGACGTAATTTTTTAACAAAAACATCTTTATTAAAAAGATCATTTATAATTAATCCTTGGCGCGCCACAAAATCTACATAAGTAGGAGTAATACCCTTTCCGGTCGTACCTATTCTTCCTTCTTTGGACAATTCTTTTGCCCTATCAAGAACCGGATGAGTAGGTAATGTAAGTTTAGCATTATAAGCTATTCTTAAATTATTATAACTCAATCCAGCTTTTTTCAAGTCAGCAATTTCATCAAAACAAGCTTTGGGATAAAATACTACGCCCGAACCAATAATATTAATTTTTCCCTCTTTATCATAAGGCATGGCTGATGGTAAAAGATGAAAAACTTTTTCCTCGCCATTACAACAGATTGTGTGGCCGGCATTATCACCGCCAGTTCCTCTGACAATTATTTTTGCCCATTGGGAAGCTATTAAGTGGACAATCTTGCCCTTGCCAGTATCGCCAAATTGATTACAAGTCACAGATACAACTTTCTTCCCTTTCAATAATTTTTTTAAATTTGCATTATTCATTTTAACCTCCTTTTATTATTAACCTTGATAATTTGGGGCTGTGTTTTTACTATTCAATCCATGAGGATGAGATTCTTCCATACCAGAGCCCGTAACAAAATGAAAAGTAACTCGACGCTGAAAAATAGCGACATTTTTGGCGCCAAGATAAGCAAAACCGCTTTTTGTGCCACCAAGCAATTGATAAATAATTGGTCCTACTTCCCCTTTATATTCAACTTTACCGCTAATTCCTTCGGCAATAGTTTTTCTTCCTTCTGTTTCTCCCTGACCATAACGCTCTCTTGAAGCTTGACTAGCCTCCATAGCTTCAGGCGAACCCATGCCACGATATACTTTATATCTCTTGCCATTTTCAATAATTACATCTCCAGGAGATTCTTTGGTTCCGGCTAATAATTTGCCGAGCATCACGGTATGAGCACCGGCTCCTATGAGAATTGGGATATCGCCAGAATATTCAATTCCGCCATCAGCACAAACTGGAACACCTGATCCTCTTATAGCTTTAGAACAAGCGTAAACAGCTTCCACTTGAGGACAACCAATACCGGTAACAATTCTAGTTGTACAAATAGAGCCTGGTCCTTGACCAACTTTTACGCCATCAGCACCGGCTCTAACCAACCTTCTTGCACCATCTGGTTCAGAAATGTTACCAGCGACAACATCAATGTGGGGATAATTCTTTTTACAATACTCAATAGTTTCCACCACAGCTTTAGAATTGCCGTGAGCGGTATCAATAGCGACCACATCAACTTTACTCCTACTCAATAATTCCATTCGCTCAGCGGCGTCATCATAAACACCAATAGCTGCCCCGACAATTAGGTTTCCATTAGCATCTAAATTATAGTTGTAATCACTATTACGAGAACCATCACCAACTATACGGTCAACATCAGCCCAAGTATAAATTCCTTTAAAATCGCCATTTTTATCAAAAATAGGCAAAGTTTTTACACTATGCTTTATCATTTCTTCGTAAGCCATAGCTACAGTGGTTCCCTCTTCAGCACTAATAATATTCTTTGACATAACATCGGTAATTTTCTTCTGCCTATTACCACAAAGATCAAAGTTATTTCTAGTCATCAAACCAACAATTTTTTTTGATTCATCCACCACCGGAAAAGTCCAAAATTTAAATTCTTTTTCTTCTCTAAATTTTAAAACTTGTTCCACAGTGTCGTTTTGTGAAATACAAATAGGTTCCGAAACAAAAGCATTTAAGCTGTGTTTTACCTTTTTTATTTCTGAAGCTTGTCTCTTAGGTGAAAAAACTTTATGAATAAAACCTATGCAGCCCAGTTCGGCTAAAGCAATAGCCATGTTATGTCCACAAACAGTGTCCATGGCGGCGCCAGCAATTAATTCTTTAACTTTTACATTTCTAGAGATGTAGCTACTCAAATCAACATCTTTAGAAAGAATCTCTGAATAATACGTACCAATTCTAACATCCTTGATGCTAGCAGAAATACCCGAACGATTAATTTTTTTCATCGAAGCGTCGATCGGCCATTTTTCATTTTCAGCATTTTCTTTAATCATTTTACAATCCTCCAAAAATTAAATTATTATTATTTTTATCCGTCATTAATTCGGTATATTTTATTGTTTAAATATCAAAATAGGCGATTTGAAAATCGCCAAATTTTCATATTATCATACTTAAAAATATTAAAAATGTCAAACAAAAAAACCGCTCATAGCGGTTTTTGTTATTACTATCAAATAAATTACGAGAAATAAAAAAAACTAGATACTTAATCTCTTTTCGCTTTTAACCACATAGTCGCTAGCCAAGTAGAAAAAGGCATAGAAAGAGCAATGCCAATACTACCAATTAAAGTGCGAACAATTTCCGTGGCAATTAATTCATTATTAAGAACTTGAGAAAAATTTAAAAAAGGCTCTTGTTTGACGGTAAAAAGTAATAATAATGATAAAGAAGCGCCAGCATAAGTTAAAAATAAAGTATTAACTATTGCTCCTAAATGAGTATTACCTATTTTAAAAGCGGCTTTAAATATTTGTCCTTTTTTTAAATTAGGATTAACTTCTTTAATTTGTTTTACGGCCTCAATTTGTCCAATTATAATATCATCTAAAACACCCACTGTACCAATTAATATTCCGCATAAAAGTAAGCCTTTAAAATTTATGGCGGTTTTCGTAGCGCTAATCAAAAAAGCTGATTCCTCTTGAGCAAAGCCAGTTAGATGAGTTAAATAAGTAAAAAGCCAAGCTAATAATAAAGTTAAAAATAGAGAAATAAAAACACTAATCATAGCTAAATGCGATTTTTGATTCCAACCTTCGGTAAGATAAATAATAATAGTTAAAATAGCCAAGGAACCAATTAAACCAACTAACAAAGGATTAACTCCGGCTAAAATTTGTGGTAGGATAAATTTTAAAATCACCACAAAAGTAAGAGCTAATGATAAAATAGCTTTAAATCCTTTTTTACCGCCAACCAAAACAATAACTGCCACAAAAATAACAGCCAAAGCATAAAGGTAATTACGGCGAACATAATCAATAATATAATATTGCTCCGAGCCATCAGGAGAAGAACTGTATTGCACTAAAACACGATCGCCAGCACGATAGGTGTTATTACTAACAACATCTAAATCAGAAATTCCTTTGTAAGTAATAACTCGATTCTTCCACTTTCCTTCTAAACCACGTAGTAAAATATTTTGTTGCCAAGCTTGGGAAGAATCTTCTCTTTTTATTTCTTTTTGCTCCAAGACTTTTTCAACTCGAGCTTCAAATATTTCATCTCTAATCTGAGTGTCGACATTATCTTGAGCCAAAGAAAATAAGGGCACCATTAAAATAGTAAAAAATAAGAAGAATATAATAAGTATTTTTTTCATAAACAAAAAGGTTTTTAGTAAGAAAGGAGTCAATAAATGACTCCTTTCAATATTTTTAATTAAATATTTTACAATCAACTTAAAATATTTTTTATTAAAACCTAATTATTAAAATTTAAGTAAAATTTCAGCTAAAGTTAATAATTCTTCTTTGGCATTAAGTCCTCTCTTTTTCAATTCTAATTTTTGCGAATTAACAAAACTTTTACCAATTACCAAACGATAAGGACAACCTATTAAATCAGCATCAAAAAATTTCTGACCAGCCGGTAAATCGCGATCATCATATAAAACTTCAATACCTTTAGCAGTTAAGGTCTGATAAACTTTTTCCGCTTCTTCATTTTGATTTAAAGAAAGAAGATGAATTTTAAATGGCGCAATAGCTTCTGGCCATAACAAGCCCTTATCATCATGAAAAATTTCAGCAATAGTGCCCATGACGCGACTCGGACCAAAACCATAACAACCCATGACTATTTCCTTCATATCACCATTTTGATCCTGATAAGTTATCTCAAAGGCATTAGAAAACTTAGTGCCTAATTTAAAAATATTACCCACCTCAATCGCTCTTTTTTCTATCAAATCTTTTGCACCACAAACTGGACAAGTAGATTGTTCGGCAATTATTTCTTTATTAACTGCCACCTTACATTTATCACAAACATAAATAGAATCTTCGCCCATTTCAGTAACGGTTTGAAATTCATGTGAATATTTAGAAAAAGCACCACCCGAAGCATAAGTTAAATAAGTAATATCGCTTAATCCTAAACGTTCATAAATTTTATAATAAGCCTGTTTTACCGTTTCATAATAATTATCTAAATCCTCTTGAGAAATATGAAAAGAATAAAGATCTTTCATAACAAATTCCCTGCCTCGCAACAAGCCAGCCTTAGCTCTTTTTTCATTTCTAAATTTAGTTTGAATTTGATAAATAGCAAAAGGCAAATCTTTATAAGAAAGAATAAACTTTTTTGCTAAAGGAGTAACAATTTCTTCATGAGTAGCTCCTAAAGCATATTCTTTTTCATCATTTCCTTTTAATCTAAATAAGGCATCAAAAGTAGCCCAACGATTAGTTTTCTCCCAAACCTCTTTAGGATTAAGAGCGGGCATTAAAATTTCTTGGCCACCGACTTTATTAATCTCTTCTCTGACAATATTGTTAATTTTATTTAAAACTCTTAAACCAAAAGGTAAAAAAGTATAAATACCGGCACCTAGTTTATCAATAAAACCAGCACGCATTAAAATCTGGGCATTAAAACTTTGCTCATCCTTGGGAGCGTCTTTAGCTGTTTTGACAAATAATAATGATTGTTTCATATTTTTTTATTATAACAAATAAAAGAAAAATGGCAAAACCTTTAAATTTCTTAAATAATTAATGTTCTAAGACAATTAGTAAGGCAAAATAATTAAGAATTGTTAATTATTTTACTAACTAGCAATATTTAATTCTTTCGCTATAATACTAATATGACTAAAAAAATTATCCGCCGTTTTCTTATTTTTACTTTAGTAGCCGGATTATCCCAATCTTTCTTTTTTGCTACTTATTCGCTTTTTTTACAAGATAAGGGAATGAGTTTTTTGCAAATGAATATAATCAACCTTTCTTTTATGGTGGCTAGTTTTATTTTTGAAATACCAACTGGCGCCATAGCTGATTTGTTTGGTCGTAAAAAATCTATTCTTTTGGGTTGCTTAACTCATGCTCTAGCTTTTTTTATCTATTTTAACTCTGATAATTTTTGGATTTTTATACTAGCAGAAATAATCGCCGCTATTGGCGCCACCATGATTTCCGGTGCTCTTGATGCTTGGGTGGTTGATTCTTTGGCTCATCATAATTATAAAGATGATTTAGAAAATGTTTTTAGAAAAGAAAAATTTCAACAAATAGCCATAATCATTGGCGCCCTACTTGGCTCTTTTGTTGGTCAAAAAAATCTCGCTTGGCCCTGGCTTTTAGGCTCAAGCGGTTTTTTTGTTTTAGCTATATTTGTAGCTTTTAAATTCAAAGAAGATTATTTTCAAAAAAAGAAAATTTCTTTTAGTTTGGCACCGATCAAAAAAATCACTCAAGAAAGTATTGCTTTTGGCATAAAAAATCGCGTCATCTTCGATATTATACTTTTCAGTTCCTTAATGATTTTATGTTTACAGGGACTAAATATGTATTGGGCGCCAACTTTTAAAAATCATGGACTCTCTACTTCTACCATGGGGTTAATATTTGCCGGCATATCAATCAGTGTTTATCTGGGAACACATCTTTCCAAATACTTTAAGAAAAAAATTAATAATGAAAGAAAAGCTATTATCTTATCACAATTAGTTACAGCTACTGGTATTATTGGAGCGGCTTTAAGCGCCCCGCTCTTTCCTCTTTTTGCTTTTTTCTTTTTACATGAGATTGGTCGTGGTTTATTTAATCCGATAAAAAAGGCCTATATTAATCGTCATATACCCTCAGAAAATAGAGCCACTATCCTCTCCTTTGATTCAATGTGTACTAAATTTGCGGCGGCACTTGGTTTATTATTAACCGGCCTTATTGCTCAAAATTATTCTATAAATTCAGCTTGGTTAGTGTCGGGTATTATTTTATTAGTTGGAGTATTTATTTTCTTAAAAGACATAACAAAAAGGAAGGAGACCCTTCCTTCTTAATCTTATTCGGCTTCTTCTTCGCCTAATTTTATTTTTTGAATACCAAGTAGTTTAATAACTTTCATAGTAAAATCTTCCAAATTAACAAAGGCATTTTCTAATGGTTTATTAGGATTTACTTTTTCTCCCTCTTGAGGTTTTATTATGCCCTCAACGTATTTCTCTAAATAAAAATAATAATAATTTTTAATAGCCTCAAATAAACTTCCCTTAGGATTATTAAAAAAATCTTCCAAGTACTCACTGAGTTTAGGTAATTTTAATAATTCTGGATCAGTAATCATTTTTTTCTTTTCTCCTTTTATTTTTAAAATACTATCCAGGGCGTTTAAGCCATCAGAAGCTAAAATTATTTCCGTACCCTCTGGTAAACGCAAATTAACCGGCGACAAATCTAAAGCTTTGCCAGTTTCACTTTCTCTGGTTAATAGTTTAGGGTCACTAGGAACCTTACCAAGAGGAGTTGAGGAATGTTCTTGTTTTTGACCAAATCTAGCA
>JALOQQ010000077.1 GCA_025453315.1 Planctomycetota bacterium | reverse complement strand
AAAATCAAGATATTCTTGAAGAAATTTTTCTACTTTTCCCATTTTTAGAATT
Organism: Planctomycetota bacterium; assembly: GCA_025453315.1. GTDB lineage: Bacteria > Patescibacteriota > Patescibacteriia > Patescibacteriales > UBA12465 > JALOQQ01. The sequence continues at coordinate 5,108 of JALOQQ010000077.1, read as the reverse complement.
TTTTACTTAATGATAAAATGAATTTAATTTTTTTATCCTCCAAATCGTAAAGTGGTCCACCCATAAAAGTAACGCCACTAGATAGTCCGGTCGATTCAATAATCGGCCCAGTACCATGATAGCGCCTGGAAAATGCTCCAAATTTAAATTTGTCAGAATACTTGTATTTTAAAATGGTGTTATACCACCAATTATCTTTACCGCCACCTTCTTCAAAATTTAAAGTCCAAAAATATTTTGGTCCGTCGACTATGAAGCGTTGGCTAAAACGATAAACATTGGGATTGTTTTCAACTCCTATACCCATAAACGCCGTGGCATAAATACTTGGTATTGAATAAGTTGGACCGATAGAGCTATTACCCCATTTATCAGTAACTAATACGAAAAAAAGTATCCCCCACCTATCATTAAGTTTGGTCATTAAATTAGCATTAAATGCTATTACTTGAATTTTATCCTTATTGATAAGGGTATAAATTTCTTGCCCTTGTGTTGTTAATGAACTAACAAACATTACTAAAATTATCAGCTTTTTCATTTTTATCGGTATTATTGGTTTTCTACTATTACTATTTCAAAATTCGTTTAAATTTAACATAAAATTAAGATTAAGTCAATAATCAAATCAATAATTATATATGTCATTACTCAAACTTAAAATTCTGATATAATAAAAATAGTTAATTAACTTCCCTGCTTTATGCAAAAACCAATAATAAGATATTTGATAGATTTTTTAGATTACTGTGAAGTACAAAAAGGACTATCAGTTAAAACTCAAGAAAATTATTCAAGATTTTTGAATAAATTTTTTACTTGGTTAAAAGACAATAATTATTCAGAATTAAAACCAGAAGAATTAAGTACGGAACATGTTTGGCATTATCGTATTTTTTTATCCAGACATATTATCGACTCTCGAACGAAAAAAACTTTAAAAAAGACTACTCAAAATTACTATCTTATAGCCCTGCGCAGCTTATTAGATTTTTTTGTTGAAAAAGATATTAGTTCCCTGCCGCCATCTAAAGTAAAACTAGCTAAAGATAAGGCTGATAAAGAAATAAAATTTTTAAAATTAGACCAACTAAAAAGATTATTAGAATCACCTAATACTAGTAATAATAGTGGTTTAAGAGATAGGGCCTTACTTGAAACCTTGTTTTCTACCGGCCTACGTGTAGCCGAGCTAGTTGCTTTAAATAGAGATCAAGTTAGGATAAATAATGAAACTAAGGACTTAGAAGTGGCTGTTATAGGTAAAGGTAGTAAGATTAGAACAGTTTACTTCTCTACGCGCTCCCTAGAGGCTCTTAGAGCCTATTTAAAGAGTAGGGTTGATATGGACGAAGCTTTATTTATTAATTATAAACGTGGTATTGAAAAAACCGATAAAGATAGGCGTTTAACAGTAAAAAGTGTTGAAGATATTGTTAAAAAATATGTTAAAATCGCTGGACTGCCGGTTATGGCTACTCCACATACCCTAAGACATTCTTTTGCCACTGATTTATTAAATCAAGGCGTTGATTTGCGCATTGTTCAAGAATTTTTGGGACATAGCAATATTGCTACTACCCAAATATATACTCACGTCACTAATAAACAATTAAGAGATATTCATCGCAAAGTTCATGAGAATAGGGATTTGTAAAAAAAAGACAGTAATGTCTTTTTTTTCTTTGAGTTGAAATAAATTGACGTTAATATTGTTTTATTGTAGTATAGTCTGAACATTAAAAATTAATAACCAAATAAAACTTGAATGCCATGATAATAGTAAAAGGAAAAAACGCAGAACAGGAAGAATCCTTAAATATAAGAGATATCTTTCATGAGAATTGTGCCCTAGCTGCTGCTTTTAACATTGAAAAAGCTTCAGAAAAGGTTCGTGATATGCTAACCGATATGGAGGAGCGTGGCGAAAAAGGAGCTGGAATAGTTAGCTCTGATACTAAAAGACTGTATCATCGTCGTCGTATTGGCTCTGTAAGTATTCAATTTAATGACACAAACCATGATTTTGAATTACCTGGTATTGTGGCTATAGGTCATAACCGTTATGCCACTCAAGGCGATTCTAATTTAGTTGCTAACGTCCAACCTCTCGTAGCTTTTCGTTCTAAATATGGACCATTTGCTATTGCTCATAATGGGACCGTGCTTAATTATGAAAAATTTGAAAAAGAATTAGTAGAAAAAGGATCGGTCTTTCAATCAACCAGTGATTCAGAATTATTTCTTCATTATATCTGTCAGAGTAATAAAGAAACTATTGAAGAAGCTCTGTTAGAGGTTGTTCATAAAATAAAAGCCGCCTATTCCCTGTTAGTGATAACTCCAAATAAGATTATTGCTGTAAAGGATATTTACGGAATAAGACCGTTGTGTTTTGCTCGTTATGAAAAAGGTTTTTTAATAGCTTCAGAAAGCATGGCCTTTTATCAGTTCGGGATAAAAAATTTTTATGAATTATCGCCAGGAGGCATGGTGGTTTTTGACCTTAATAGGCCAAAGAGTTTTAGTCTTGATGATTTTGCAATTCAACAAAACTTCACTTATAACAAAAAAGAAACTGAAGCTTTTTGCGCTATGGAATTGATTTATTTTGCCAATCCACGCTCTTGTTTTAAAAAATTAATTATCGAAGACTTTAGAATAGAATCAGGAGCAATGATTTTCAAAGAAAATCCGCAGATCACTGGTGATTTAGTCATACCAATACTTGATTCTGGCAAACAAGCCGCTTGGGGTTTTGCTCAAGCTTCCGGTATAAAATACTACGAAGCGTTACAAAGGAAGCATAAATATTCCATGCAAAAAAGATCCTTTACTGCTCCAAGTACCGAAGAAAGAATTGGGGTGGTAAATAGAAAATTTAACTTAAGAAACGATATTGTTAGCGGTAAGAGAGTTGTCTTAGTTGATGATTCAATAGTAAGAGCAGTAACCATGAAAGTACTTATAAATATTTTTCGAGAAGCAGGGGCTAGTGAAGTGCATGTTGTTATCTCTTCCCCGCCAATTTCTAACATTTGTCCTTTTGGCATGGATTATCAAAATACCGAAGAACTCATTGCCCACAAAAAAAATGTTGACGAAATAAGAGAAGAGATCGGCGCTGATTCTTTACATTATTTAAGCCTTAAAGGATTAAATTCTATAACTAGTAAACATAGTATTGGAATATGTTCTGGTTGTTTCTGTAAAGGTTCTTATCCAATTAAATAAAATATAAACTAAAAAAATAAAAGGGATTTGGTAATCCCTTTTTTTATTTTTTACGCACATTTCATGCGATTTTTCTTTCTTAATTTTCCAATATCAGTACACATAAAATTAATAAATAATTTTTCATCTTCATCATCTTCCGGCTCGTTATTCTTAACCGAAATATTATTTCTTGAATTAATTATTTTTTCAGCGTGTGCCATTAATATTTTGTGTTCATATTCCATGCTTTTAATAAGCTGTTTATGAATGAAAAATGTAAGCCAGAAACCTTCATCGAATTCCGGAGTCTCTTTTGATTGAGAGGACTCGGAACCATATTCCTCGCTTAATTTTTCATATACTTCATTATAATTATTAAAATCGAGCAACTGAACATCTTCGGGAGAGTAAAAAAGCTCTGGTTGGCAATCAGGAAAATCGGGAAGAAAAAAAATCATAATCCCCTCTTTTATTTTTCGGCTTTTTTTACGAAGTAATCGTGATTTTTTACTGAAAGAAAAAGTTTTTAGGTTTTCCTTGCCTTCTTTTAATCTTAATTTGCCATGCCAATCCGGAGAAAAGCTTTTTGAGTAACGCTTATTAGTAATTTTTTCTTCCGGATTAATTTCTGCAAATAAGAAGTCGATTTCATGGTTTGAATAATTTGATAAATCAAATTCTTCATATTCCTGAAGACCAAAACCAGGCACCATAACACCATTTTCATTAACCGAAACAGCGCCGATAAAATAGCTTTCTTCCACTGATTCCCTTTCTTTTTTTTCTTCTTTAATTCTTGTAACCTTTATTATCCGGCCATTGCTATACTCAATAACCCTGTTATTTTCTATAAGCGTGGCACCTTCAATGAACATTTCTTTTTCCTCAATTTCAAAATCATCAAAATTATTTGTCTCATCTTCTACTTCGTCAACCGTTATGTAGTGATGTTCGTTAAACGGGTGGCACAAAAGTTCATCGTTTTCTTCATAATAATTATCAAATTTTTTAGGGTTAATACTTTTGCGATCCAAATTTTCATCTACAACGAATAATACTTCGTCTTTTTTTACTCTATTTTTCATGATAAAAAATTTTAAAGTGCGACAATAATTAGTTTCAAAAGATTATACTATTTTTTTATATTTTTGTCAATAATATTTAATAAAATATATCTAATATTTAACAAAAAACCATGTATACAACATGGTTTTTTTAATAATATACAAACTATTTTGGTAAATATTCTTCTGGATCAACTGGTATACCATCTTTTCTAACTTCAAAATGTAAATGGGCTCCGGTGGAAAAAGGACCAGCGCCTGGCGTACCTGGCAAACCACCAGTTTGACCAATAACTTGTCCCTGAACAACATATTCATCCGCCTTAATATTAACTCCAGAAACGTGACCATAAACCGTAGAAAGACCATCGCCATGAATAATCATAATGTAAGCATAATTTCTACTACCATCAAATTTTACTCTAGCTATATAACCAGAGGCGGCGGCTTTTAAAGGTGTGCCTTGACTAGCTTTTATATCGGCCGCCGAATGCTCACCTAAACTTCTGCGGAAAGGATAATCTGGATCATGAAATTTGGAAGTAATATAACTTTGCGGTACTGGCCAAATAAAACCTTTATCGCTAAACTTTATTCCCTCAGATCCCTCTTTCCCTTCTTTTTCTTTAGCTTTTTGCGCTAAACGTTCGCGTACTTTTTTTTCTAAATCGGTAATTTCTGAGGAAGCTGAATCTTGTTGTTCCTTAGCCTTGCTTAATAAGCTTTGATATCTGGTTTCTGATTGTCTGGTTTGTTCTAAAAATAAAGTTTTATTTTGCACCTCATACTCTAAAGCTACTTTCCTTTCTTCTAGTTGCTTTTTTAATT
>JALOQQ010000076.1 GCA_025453315.1 Planctomycetota bacterium | reverse complement strand
AGAAAATTATGGGCGGTAAGGTTGCTAAATATTACGAAGATATTTGTTTAATTAAGCAAGAATATGTTAAGGAAGATAAAAAGAAAGTTGAAGAAGTTTTGGGTGGTGCTAAAGTAAAACAGTTTATTAGATTTAGTCTTTAAAGTTGGAAAAATGAAATATTAGTAAAAGCTCGATGTTATTTGCGTCGGGCTTTTATTTTTTGGTTTTTTTGCTATAATTGAGACACTAATAATTAATTATTTAATATGTCTATAGTTCAAATACAATTTGTTCCTTGGGATAAAATCTACAATTTTTCTTCTGGGGACTTGGAACTTAAGCGCGGCGAGCATGTAGTTGTAGAAACAGAATTAGGAAAAGATTTGGGTAGAATTGTTTCCTTAATTGAAGAAAAAGATTATGTTCCAGAAAAAGATGAAAATGGCGAAGTAAAACCACTTAAGTCAGTTTTACGAAAGGCTGAAAAAGAAGAAATTGATAAAGTATATGACGAGGAAAAAAAATGGTCAGCCTTAGATTTCTGTAAAGAGATGGTTGATAAAAGGGAATTGCCGATGAAATTAGTTGATGTGCGTCTTTCTTTAGATGGCTCCAGAATTACGTTTGCCTTTATTTCTGATGGTCGTGTTGATTTTAGAGAGTTAGTAAAGGATTTAACTTCTCATTTTGGTAGTGCGGTTCGTCTAACACAAATTGGCAGTCGCGATGAAGCTAAGTTAACTGGTGATTGTGGTCCTTGTGGACGCGGACTTTGTTGTCGCGGTCATTTACAGGAATTTTCTTCTATTACTTCGGAAATGGCCGAGGCGCAACAAGTTGTTCATCGCGGTAGTGAACGTATCTCTGGAATGTGCGGACGCTTAATGTGTTGTTTGTCTTATGAATATGAAGGTTATGTTGATATGAGTAAGGCTTTACCACCTATAGGCACCAAGGTTAATGTTGATGGTAGAAGGGGCGTAGTAATTAATCATCATATTTTAAAACAATCAGTTGATGTGGAATTTAGTAATGAAAAAGGTGAAAGGGAAATAGCTGAAATAGATATTAATCGTCATAAGAAGAAGGAAAAAAATAGTTAAAATAATTACTTGATGTAAATAAAAAAAGAGTCTTTTAAAAAGGCTCTTTTTTGTGGTTTTGGTTTTATATAGATCATTCTAATAATAATCTATGGACAATAAATTTGGAAGTAGTAATTAATCATCAGTATTATCTCTATCATAACATTCTAGACATTTTCCATAATAAGTTTCTGGAACGCAATTAAAACATTTTCCGCAGTCACAGCGTTTTGGATTGATAGAATGACAATACAGACAAACATCTATTCCTTTTTTTTGCATTTCTAAGATTTCATTCTTTTTTAATTCCTTTTCATAACAAATTTTGCATTGTGATCTGTTTCCGGAATCACATTTTAAGCAGTTTTTACAAATAGAACATCTTTCAGGGGTGATAGAAATACATTTAAAACAGACATCAAAGCCTTTATTTTTTATCTTGATTAGCGCTCTTAACAAGATATTTCTATTTTCTTTTTCGGTTCTTTCCATTAATTCTACTCCCAGCTCTAATTCAGCCGGGCATATAGAATTATTAATATCCAAGCATTCTTCGCAACGATTTTTATGAAGAATATCTCCACATTTTTGACCATATTGCAATCCAAATTCTTTAGCTAATTCATAAAAACCTGTAAATTTAATAAATTCGCGTAATTTACTAACCCTTTTAAGGTATTCATTTTTTTCATCTGTGTTCATGTTTTTAATTTTTAAGGTTCATATCAATATTCCATATTGCTAGTATTTTGTCAATTTTTGTTATTATATCTTAATAAATAGCTTGACAAAACTTATTAAAAATGATATAATTTTATGAACCAAAATGAGAAAGTCTGGACTTTAAATAGTTTAGTATAAGGACAAAAATCCTTAAAATACTTTTTTAACTTGGCGCTCATTACAATAAAATAATTAAAAATAATAATAACTTAAAGAATAAGGAGAAAATAGAAATGAAAATCACTGAATGGTTAAAAGGATTTACGAATGGCCAATTATGGGCTATATATTTTTCTTGGTGCGGTCTCAGAATACTTTTAATAGCTTTATTTAGCTGTATATTGTATTTTGAACTTCAAAGTCTTGGTTCTTGGCGGTATTCGTTTTTGATTCTTGGCAGCTTATTACTTTTAATAATAGTAATTTCTGCTTTAAGAGTTTTTAATAGTTCAAGAACAGATATTAGTCATGATCGTTTTGCTGTGCTAGAAATAGCTGGCAAATATCATTCTACTTTAGATGGCGGTATTTACTGGATTTTTCCTTTATGGGGTATAACGGAAATAGTTTTTTCGAGAACCTATCATGAAAGGGAAATAATTTTATTTCCTGACACGGAAATTGATTTTCAAGATACGACAGCTGAAGGTGTTAGTGCTTGTGTTCGCTACAGAATTCCGAGAGGTGCTAGTAGCGACGGCTTAAGTTATGCCGCAAAAGCATGGTATGTTAACAAATCTTATGAACGGGTAATTAAAGATTTATGTGAGTCAGTACTAAGAATTCATTTTGGCAAGAATGATATGGATAATGTTATACAGCTAAAAATGAATTTAACTGATTTGTTAAAGGAAGACGTTGACTATATTGAAAATCTTAAGGAAAAACTGGGAGTTGAGATTTTGGAGATATTATTACAAGACGTAAAGCTTAGCGAAGAACAAAAAGCAATGCGTGATGTTGTTTATAAAAGTAAACAATCTGCTGAAGCTGAGCAAGCAAGAAATGCCGAACTTGTTGCCAAGAACAAAAATACTAAAGAAGAAATTGAAATTGAAAGGCAGCACATTAAAATTGATGCGGAAAAGAAAGTAACTATGGCCGAAGCAGAAGCAGAAGCTGATAAAAAAATAGCTACTGGTAAGAGAGCTTTAATTGCCGCTCAGGGTGAAGGTTTGGCTGATCAAATTAAAGCCTTAAAAGACAATGGCCTAAGCGAAGATGATATTGCGAATATTGTTGTAACTAATATTAAATACACCAATTTAAGTGATAAGGCTGTTATTTTTGAAGGAGGCTCAACTGCTATCAACGGTGCTCAATTTGGCGCTGGATTTAATGCACAAAGTAAACAAAATGAAAAAGAATCTAAAAATTAGAAGAAATGCCTGATAAAAGTAAAAGTTTAGGTGATACTGGTGAAACTGTAACTGTTTCTAACCCAGTAACTACCAACAATAAAGCTGCCGCCTCAGAAAAAGACGAGGTAAAAGCTCCGGAAAATAATAAACCAGATGTAAAAACTAATAAAAAGAGAGCAGCTTTTAGTTGGATTGAAAATAATAAAGTAATAGTGATAAGATTGCTTTCGTTTGGTGTTCTAGTTTTGTATCCTTTCGTAAACTATTTTTTCATTTCAAGGTTTAATTTCCACCCGTTTTTGGATGTAATTTTAACAGCTTTAACTGTTATTTTGATAATATTAGCTGTAAATTATATTTTTGATTCTGTGGATGAAAGGGCAAAAAAATTATATACAGTAATGATTATATTCTGTATGGTTTGTCATTTCTACTTCGTATATTCACAAAGTAATTATGATTCAAGTAATGGAAAAGCTTTGTATAAAATAAACCCTAACACTGGTGAAAGATTTAATCCTGAGAAGAATTACGATCCTAAAAATCGAGACACTCTTGTGTGGCCGGATAGTCCTATATCTACTACTTTCTCTAAGAAAACATCAATGATCGAAGAGGCGAATAATAACGGGGACGGAATAACTGTTTACCCACGTTCTAAACCATATTATTTTAAACTTAAAGCCGGTGAAACAAGTCCTCTGATAAAAGTGGCTGACGGTTATTTATATGACCTTTACTATTCTAACAATAAAAATGATAACGATTTTTATTTTTGTTTAGATGGTGAAATGTATCAGAAAGGAACCAAGGCGCCATTTGTTGACAATCAAGAATTCAGTTTTAAAGCAGGAGCAAATGACCAAGTAATAAAACTAAGAATTAAGGCTAAGTAAAATATTAAGAGGGACAAGAAAATCCCTCTTTTTTTATTTTTACTTTTATGGTATATTAGAATAGTATTGTTTAAAGTTTATATAAAATTATGAAAAAAATAGTAGTTTTTTTTATACTCTCTCTCTTTTTATTTTTTTCCTTTAACTTTGCCGTTGCTCAAGATACGAGTGGTACCTCTCAACAAGATACGAGTGGTACATCCAAAAAAACTTCCACCGGAGACTCTCTTTCTAATCCTCTAGGCGACGGTACTACCCCGCAGAAGTTAATTGGTCGTATAATTAACGGTGTTTTAGGTTTAGTTGGATCTATTGCCTTACTGATGTTTGTTTATGGTGGTTTTCTGTGGATGACTAGTTCTGGTAATGCTGAAAAAGTTAAAGAGGGAAAGAATATAATTATTTGGGCGGTTTTAGGTATGGCTATTATCTTTTTTGCCTACGCCTTAGTAAAATTTGTTATTCAGGGAGTAAAAGGATAAGTTATTTAAAAATAAATTTTTTTCAAAATCTGCTTTATCTAAATCAGTTTATTGTTGTCTGGTTGGCAGATTTTTCTGTTTTTCTAGTTAAACTATATAATTTTAATATTAAAGTCTTTACAAAGAGATAGAAGATGATATTATAGTAAAAGTAAAATATTGGGTCGATACTAAAGCGGTCAACTAGGGCAGACTGTAAATCTGCTGGCATTAGCCTTCGTAGGTTCGAATCCTACTCGGCCCACACATAAAAAAGCTCTGTTTAATAACAGGGTTTTTTTGTATTTTAATTTAAGATCAATTATGAATTGATTGATTTTTTGTGTATAATTTAAATTATTATTCTCAAAATTATTTTTAAGTTATTTATATTATGATTTTGAATTTATTTGTTTTTATTATAGCAATGCTCATGGTAATTAAGGGAGCAACTATGGCTACAAAATACGCAGCTTTTTTGGCAGAAAGTTATCGTTTGTCAAAGTATGTTGTGGGTTTTGTTATTATTGCAGTTATTTCAATACTTCCAGAAACGTTAATTTCTATAAATGCCGCTCTTGCCGGAATGCCATCCTTCGGGCTTGGCACTCTTTTTGGTTCCAATATTGCTGACTTAACTTTGCTATTTACGATACTAGTGATTGTGGCTGGTAGGA
>JALOQQ010000011.1 GCA_025453315.1 Planctomycetota bacterium | reverse complement strand
GGTGCTGGCGGTGGACCTCATGTTAGAATTTTTGGTTCTCATGGTGAATTGAAAGGACAATTTTTTGCTTATGATAAAAGTTTCAAAGGTGGAGTTAATGTCGCTTCCGGTAATATTGATGGACGTTTATCAAGAAGTAGAACAGAAATTATAGTTGCTCCTTTTAGTAATTCTATTGCTAATGTTAAAGTGTTTGATGGCAATTTTCGTTTAAAATATAATTTTTTGGCTTATGAAAAAAAGTTTAATGGTGGTGTTCATTTGGCTTTAGGTGACGTTAATAATGATGGTCGTCAGGAAATTATTACGGGAGCTGCTTTTAATGGAGCGCCCCATATTAGAGTTTTTAATGAAAAAGGCACTATTTTAAATTCTTTTTATGCTTATGATCAAGAGGGAAATGGTGGTGTTAATGTCGGGGCTTTGAAAATAAAATAATAATAGTATAATATATAAATATATGGCAAAAAAAGTAATATTTGATAAAAAGAATATTTTAGTTATTGGCGGAGCTGGTTTTATTGGCTCTCACCTTTGTGATGAATTAGTAAAGACTAGTAAAGTTATTTGTGTTGATAATTTTTGTGGCAGTTCGGAAAAGAATATTGATCATTTATTATCTAATCCGGATTTTGCTTTTATTAATCATGATGCTTCTATACCTATAGATTTAGAAGCTTTACCAGAGCTAAAAAAATTTCGTGTGCCTTTTCAGGGTATTCAAGAGATTTATAATTTAGCTTGTCCAACTTCACCAAAACATTTTTTAGAAAATCGTATTAAAACTTTGATTGCTAATTCTTTGTTAATAAAGAATGTTTTAGATTGGACTGTGAAGTATGAGGCTAAATTAGTGCATTTTTCTTCTTCGGTGGTTTATGGCTTAAGAGCTAATGATAGTGGTGCCGCTATTATGAAAGAGGATTTTGTTGGTTTAGTTAATCATGTTTCACCTCGTAGTTCTTACGATGAAGGTAAGCGTTTTGCCGAAACGATGGTAGTTAACTATCGAGATTTTTATAATATTGATGCTAAGATTATTCGTGTTTTTAGAACTTACGGCCCACGCATGGAACTAAATGATGATCAAATGATTCCTGATTTTGTTAATAATGCTTTAGATGGTAATGATTTGGTTATTTTTGGTGATCAGAATTTTTCTTCTTCTTTTTGTTATGTTTCGGATGTTGTTGATGCGGCTGTAAAATTAATGGATTCGACTATTAAAGAACCCTTAAATATTGGTTCTGATGTGGATGTTAAGTTAAGTGATATAGCCCAAATGATTATTACCGAAACCAAATCTCAATCCAAAATAACTTATGAGAATGGTAAATTGTTTATGACCCAGTTATGTTTGCCAGATATTTATCGTGCTCGTAATGATTTAGGTTGGATGCCAGTAGTGACTTTAAAGAATGGTCTAAAGAAAACAATTTTTGATTTACAGGCCCACAAACGCTTAAGAGTTATTGGTTAAAATTATCTAGTTTAATTTTATTATCTAAAAAACTACCATCGAGGTAGTTTTTTATTAGAGAAAAATATTCGAAAGCTGTTTTCATAGCTAGAGTTTTTTTATAAAACTCTTATAAGAAGTATTCTAACATTTAATAGTTTATTTAAAGAAAGACAAGATTTTTTGACTATATTCTTCATTTTTTATAGCTTTAATTGGAGTATTAAAATTATTGTTATAACAATGATTAATTAAAGATAATAATTCTTTCTCAGAGCCAGGAGTAAATAATAATCCCCCAGTCTTTTGTATTAATTCTGGTATTCCGCCAATACGGGAAGCGATTATTGGTAGTTCATTAGATGCCGCTTCATAAATTACGGTCGGGGAATTTTCGTAACATAAAGAAGGGAGAATTAAACAACGAGCTTGTTTCATTAGTTCTTTTACCGCCTGGTTTTTTTTCCAACCCAAAAAATTAATATTATTATAACCCAGACATTGTTTTTTTAATTTAGTAAAAAATTGTCCTTCGCCTATTAGGGTTAGATTTCCTTTAAGCTTGTTTTTTAAAAAAACTTCAATCAGAAAAGGCACCCCTTTATGATAACTAATTTCTCCAACATAAAGAAAATCTATGGTTTTGGGTTGAGATGTATTATTTAGTTTGTCATTATTATTTTGTACCCTACTATTTTCTAATAGAGTCTTGTCTTGTTCTGAAATAATTGGGGCCTGGGGATTGGGAAGGACTAAGCTTGGTTGTTTAACAAAGAAGCCATATTGCTTATAAGTGTCTAATAGCCATTGAGAAGGTGTTATAACTAAATTAACTTTACTACATAAGTAGCGGTTAAATTTTTGCCATAAAAAGGCTGACCAAGAGGAAAGTTTATTTTCTTCACCATAAAACATTAATCCTGAAGGATGTAGTAATTGTATATCATGTAGAATTTGAACATAAGGAATGCCGATTCGCGAGCTAAGTAGGGGAAGGAGTTGGCTTAGACCCATTAAATTATTAGCAATAATCAGATCGGCTTTTTCTCGTGAAATGATTTTTTTTATTCGCCAACAAATTCGAACATCAAGAGCATTATAAATGTGCCAAAAAAATCTTAGAAAAAGAGGAATTTTTTGTAAATTATTAAAAAGAGAAGGGAGATAGTATATTTTTTCCGTCGTCTTATCAGTTAGTTTATGTTTTGAAAAATAAGGCCTAGTGGTAATAATAAAAACATTATGTCCGGCCATGATTAATTCGTCGGCAATTAAACTTGTAATGCGATCCGCTCCACCACGAGAAAAGGGTTTATAAAGATTGTTTATTAAACAAATTCTCATATAATTTTGCTAGCCTGGCCGTTTTTAATAAAGATAAGTAAGAAGTAAGTTTATAATTTAATAGTTTTAAACAAGTTTAAATATTTTTCTTTTATTTTTTGACTATCATAACGTTCCTCGATTAATAATCTGGCGGCTTTAGCCATGTTTTTTCGTTTTTCTTGGTTAGTTAAAAGATAGTTTAATTTATCTTTTAAGTCGCTAATCGAACCAGGTTTAATTAATAGGCCTTGTTTTCCTTCTTGAAAAACCGTTCGTACTCCAGGTAAATTTGAGGCGATTACCGGGACTCCAGAAGCCAGGGCCTCTAGCAACACTAAACCAAAAGCTTCATTTTGATTAAGAGAAGGAAAAACAAAAATATCAGAACGACGATAATATTGAGGCAAACTTAAATCGTCGACTGAATCTAGAAAAAGTATTTTTTCGTTTAATCCTAATTTTTGAGCTTGAATTTGATATTCATTTTTTAATTCCCCTTGGCCAATAATAGTGGCTTTAAAGTTTAGGGTTATTTGTGAAAGTGCTGACAGTAAAACATTCACTCCTTTAAAATAATGAGCTTTATCTAAGCCTCCGACAAATAATATTTGTGCTGGTTCATTGTCGTTAGTTTGAGGAAAAAACTTTTTTAAATTAACTGAAAAAGGTATTTCAATAAATTTAGTTGCTTGTTTATTGAAGAATTTTTTTAGTTCGCTATTAGTAATATAGTCTAAGCTAGCCACAATTATTTTATCGGCTTTTTTAAAGAGAGAATAGCGTATTAAATAAGAGGGAAGAGCAAATATTTTTTGCCAGAAAAAAGAAAATTGCACCTGCATGTGATAATGAATATAAAGTCGTTTTTGCGGAGAAAATAATTTCCAAAGCCAAATTACTATATCACTGCCGAAAAAAGGATAATGAAAATAAACGACATCAAATTGGTTAAGGTGAAAAAATAAAGACCATAAAAACCCAGCTTTCCCTAAGCCAGGCCAGGCTTTTAGTTTAACGGTTTGGTAATTAATGTTTTCTGTAGACTCAGTTGATTTTTGATTTTTGATTTTTTTTGTCTGACTGTCATCCCTGTAGTCAATAGTAAAAGTTGTTACCTCGTGTTCCGAAGAAAGAATTTCAGCTATATTTTTAGCGCTATTACCAATACCACCGTGGTAGGGCGGAAAGACACAAACAACTTGAGCTATTTTCATATAAGATAAATGTTTCTAAGAAAAAGTATTATTAACTAGGAGGGGGTAAAAAACGCTTCTAAGTAAAAAAATGTTTTATTACTTTTTTTCCTCGTTCGTTTGTTTTATGGCAATATTTCTGACAATATTAGTTATCTCTTGATCTTGTCGAGCCATTTTTAATCGTAATTTAAAGACTAAGTAGAAAAGTGCCATGACCGCTAAATAAAGTAAGAGATTGATACCAGAGCTAGAAAAACCTGCCATTTTAGCTAGCTGATCTATTTGTTTGATAAAGATAATAGCTAAAGAGGCGATAGCCCAGAAAAAAGTCCAAAGCCAAAATTCATTATTACTAATTTTTTTCTTTCTCTTTTGATTTAATATTCTAGTAAAAAAGAAAATTATTACCAAAATCGCTAATAATTGTTGAATCATATAAATTAATTATTTAATAATTTTTCCCAAAATAAGATCTTTTATAATACGGAGGCCGCCAGAAAAATTTTGACCAAAGCGGTGATAAGTAACAGTTATCGGTACCTCACTGATACGTAGTTTGCTGGCAAAGGCTAAATGAATAATTTCAGTACAGTGAGCAAACTCTCTTTGTTTAATAATGATTTTTTGAGCCGCTAAACGTGAATAAGCTCGAAAACCATTTTGCGGGTCACTAAGTCTAATACCAAAAAGTAATTTATTTACTAGTCGAGCCAAAGGCATTAACAGATGTTCTTTAATAAAAGGTAGTTTAGATTTTTTTTCTAAAAAACGTGAACCAAAAACCATATCGGCTTTTTGTTCAATTATTGGTTTTATTACTATTGGTATTTCCTCGGCATTAAATTGATTGTCGGCATCAAAATGTATAATAACATCAGCTTTTTGAGTGAGAGCATATTCATTTCCGGTTTGTAGAGCCGCTCCTTGACCTTGGTTTATTAAATGGCGCAAAACAGTTGCTCCCGCCTGTTTAGCTAATTGAGAAGTCTCGTCTTTAGAGCCATCGTCAACCACCACCACTTCTTGAACAAAGGGTAATACTTTTTTTACTACTAAACTGATCGTTTTAGCTTCATTCCAAGCCGGAATAACGCAAATTATTTTCATAAATTTAAATCGAGGAGTTTAAAGAATTCAGTCAAAGAAATGGAGCCTAGTTGTAATTTAAGTAGGGCGTCGTCTTGTAGAAAAGGGAATTCTTCTTTTTTGAGTTGTTCGCTTATTTTTTCCAACAAAGAGTCTTTTGTTACGTTGTTATTATTTAATAACAGAGAACGCAATTCTTGAGAAGGAGCTAATACTTCAAAAAGAGAAACTTGTCCCAAGAAACCACTTTGTTGGCAATGTAAACATCCGGTTGAATAATAAGTGTTTTGACACCAAATTGATTTTTTAAGCAAATGTTCAATTTCTTTTTTTTCTTCAGAGTGTAAATCTCTCTTCTTTAAGCAGTGGGGACAGTTTTTTCTTACTAAAATTTGATTAATTATTAAAGAAAGATTAGTTCCTAGATTATGGGCCGAAAAATTATTAGTTAAAAGTTTGGCTATGGTTTGTAGTATGGAGTTAGTTCTTAGAGTGTTAATTACGAGACGACCAGTCTGTATAGCGGGAGCGACTAAAAAAAGATCTTTTTCAGTTAAATCATCAATACCTATCACTTCACAATCATGGCGCAATAATGTTTCCAAGCCTTTTTTAAAAGAAAAATCTTTTTTTTCTAATAACTTTAATTGGTTGATTCCGGTTAAATGACATTCACGGTGTTTCTCCAGGGTATTAATATTTAATTCATGTTTTTTTAAAATGTTTAATAGGGAATAATAAGTGGTGCTTTTTCCAGAATTATCCGGGCTACCGATAATGACTAAGCCCCTTTTTAGTGATTGATTTATTAATTTTTGTTGTTCTTGATTTAATCCTAAATTGTTTAAAGAAAGTGCATTTATTTTTTTGTCTACTAGTTCAATTATAATTTTTTTACCTTGTTCTGAAGGAAAAATAGAAAGAAAAAAGGGAAAATTTTTCTCTCCACAATCTATTTTATGATAACTGTTAATTATTTCCCCTTTTTCTTCTAACTTCGTTAGATTATGTAGGAAAATAGCTAGTTGTTTGGTACTAGTTGGATCTAGATTCAAGGCTAATTCTTCATTATTTTTAGAACGACAACGTAGGGTTTTATTTTCTTCTTCGGGATGTATTAAAAGACGACTAAGTCCTTGTTGTTTTAAAAAAGGAAGTATTTTTTGTAATATTTTGTGAGTCATAAGCAAATTATACACTATTTTAAAATAATTTTAAAATGTGTTACAATGTCAAATGAAGTTATGATTAATTTATCTAAAATTTTCCATCAAATCAATTCCTGGCGACAAAATATTCGTCTTTCTTGGTCGCAGGTCTTTTCTTTTCGTCATAGTCGAATTTATGCTTTAATATTAGCAATAATCAATCTGTCAATTTGGTTTTTTTGTTTCTTGTTATTTAGACGTGTTACGGGAGAATTAGTGGTCTTGCATTACAATACCGATTTTGGTATCGATTTTATTGCTGAGCCTTATAAGATTTTTTTCTTACCCTTATTAAGTTTGATATTGATTATTTTTAATATTCTTTGTTTACAATTATTATACAAAGAACAGCATTTTCGTTTAATTTCGCATTTATGGTGGGGTTTATTGCTTTTTAATCATTTATTATTTTTTTTGTATATTTTTTCGCTTTATTTAATAAACTTTCGTTAGTATGTTAAATTTTTTTATTGTGAGAAATTTATTTTTTTGTGTTTTAGCTTTTATTGTTGCGATTCTTTGGACTCCGCTTTTAACTTATTTTCTTTATAAATATAAATTAGGAAAAAGTATTAGAAATGGCGGTGATACGCCAATTTATAGTCAACTTCACGCCCATAAGGCTGGCACACCAACCATGGGTGGTATTTTGGTTTGGTTAACAACTCTTTTTCTTATCCTTTTATTTTCCATATTAAGCACTATTATTCCTTTAGATATTTTTGAAAGTTTTAATTTTCTTTCTCGCCAAGAAACATTATTGCCTTTAGGGGTTTTAATTATTAGCGCTATTATTGGTTTATTTGATGATTGGTTAGACATAAAGGGAAGAGGAGTTAGTGGGGGTGGTGGTTTTAAGTTAAAACACCGTTTATTACTTTACGCCGTTATTTCTTTGGTTGCTTCTTTATGGTTTTATTTTAAATTAGATTGGACTCTTTTTCATATCCCACTATTAGGTAATTTTGAAGTTGGTGTTTGGGCTATTCCAATTTTTATTTTTATTATTGTCGCCACAGCTTTTTCAGTTAATGAAACTGATGGTTTAGATGGTTTGGCAGGTGGTAATCTTCTTATTGCTTATGGTGCCTTTGCTATTATTGCTTTTGTTTTAGGAAAATATGATTTAGCTTCTTTTTGTTCAGTTATTATCGGCGCTCTCTTAGCTTTTTTGTGGTTTAATATTCCACCGGCCCGTTTTTATATGGGAGATACCGGTTCCATGAGTTTAGGTATTACGCTGGGCGTTATTTCTATAATTACCAACAACGCTCTTCTACTCATACCAATTGGTTTTGTTTTTTTATTAGAATCAATGTCAGTTATTATACAAATTATTTCTAAAAAATTTCGTCACAAAAAAGTTTTTTTATCAACACCAATACATCATCATTTTGAGGCTCAGGGCTGGTCGGAAGCTAAAATTGTTATGCGTTTTTGGGTAGTTGGTGGTATCGCTACTAGCTTGGGTTTACTTATCTTTTTATTTGACCGCAGTATTGGTTAGGAAATAATTGAAATAAACATTTTTTATGTCTTTTAATTTTGTTACTTGGAAGAAAAAATTTTTTGAACTCATTCATTTACGTAAAGATGAGCACGGTCCAGATAAAAAACTGATTTTAGTTATGGCTATTATCAGTATTTTTGGTTTAATTATGCTTTCTAGTGCTTCTTCGGTGGTGGCTTATGCTCGTTTTGGTTCTAGCTATCATTATTTAGCTAATCAGTTGATTGGTTTATTTTTGGGTATAATTTCTTTTCTTATTATTTCTCGTATCGATTATCGACGCTGGAAAGGCTATGCTTTTTATTTTTTAGTTGGTTCGATATTACTTTTGCTTTTAGTGTTTATACCTGGTATTGCGGCTGAATATGGTTCGGCGCGTTCTTGGATTAATATTTTAGGTTTTTCTTTACAACCATCAGAGTTTGTAAAATTATCCTTTTTATTTTATTTGGCGGCTTGGTTAGAATCTAGATCTAAAGAAAGGGATACTGATGAACATCATGGTATTTGGCAATTCCTTATTATTTTAGGTATTATCGCTTTTTTAGTAATTAAACAACCCGATGCCGGAACGCTTTTTATTATTTCGTTAGTTTCCTTAATCGTTTATTTTGTTGGTGGCGCTCCTTTTCGTAATATTCTTTTTATAGTTTTGGCTGGCGCCTTAGCTTTAATTGTTATGGTCAGTCTTAAGCCCTATCAGGCTGATCGTTTTAAATGTTTAAAAGACCCTACTTTTGATAGTGAAAAAACTTGTTATCAAATTAATCAGTCCCTTATCGCCGTTGGTTCTGGTGGAGTCTTAGGGCGAGGACTTGGTCAAAGTAGGCAAAAATTTATGTATTTACCAGAGGTCTGGGGTGATTCAGTTTTTTCGGTAATTGGCGAAGAATTGGGCTTTGTTTTTTGTGTTATTTTGATGTTATTATTTTTATACCTTTTTTATAGAGGATATTTAATTGCTAAGAAAGCGCCGGATGTCTTTGGTAAAATTTTAGCAATCGGAATTTCTTCTTGGATTATGATTCAAGCTTTTTTAAACATTGGCGGTATGATTAATTTAGTGCCTATGACTGGGGTGCCTTTGCCTTTTGTTAGTTATGGCGGTTCAGCTATTTTGGCGGTTTTTACAGCTATGGGCGTGTTGGTAAATATTAGTCGTCAGACACGAAATTGATAAAAAATAAAAATAAGGCAAGAAAAAATAAAAATGATACAAACAAAAACAAAAACTATTATTATTTCTGGTGGTGGAACTGGCGGACCAGTAATTCCTTTAATTACTCTTTATAGAGATTTAAAAGAGGAATATAATTTTTATTTTATTGGTGGTAATGGCTTAGAAAAAGATATTGTTGCAAAGGAAGGCATTCCTTTTTTTACTATTAGGGGAGGGAAATATCGTCGTTATTTTTCTTGGCTAAATTTTTTAGATATTATTAATATTGTTATTGGTTTTTTTCAATCTTTAATTTGGTTAAGAAAAAATAAAGCCGATCTGGTGATAAGTGCTGGAGCTTTTATTAGCGTTCCTTTGGTTTGGGCGGCTTGGTTTTGTGGTGTTCCAGTTATTATTCATCAACAAGACGTTCGCTCGGGTTTAGCTAATAAATTAATGGCTCCTTTTGCTGCTGTTATTACTACGGTCTTTGAAAGATCATTAAAAGATTATGGTAAAAAATCTGTTTTAATAGGCAATATTATAGATTTACAAATTAATATTAAAGAAGAGAAAAGAAGAAATAATAATTTACCATTACTTTTAATTATTGGTGGCGCTACTGGTGCTATGCAAATTAATGAATTGATTTGGCAAAGTGTCGGTCAATTATCTAATTATTATATTATCCATCAATGTGGGGTAGGGAAAAAGAAAGTATTGGATTTTGTTAATTATGAACAAAGAGAATTTATTGATCATCAAGAACTCATAGTTTTAATAAAAGAAGCGCTTGTCGTTGTTTCTCGTTGTGGCCTTTCTACTTTAACAGAATTAAGTGCTTTTGCTAAAACTAGTATTTTAATTCCAATGCCGGGTAGCCATCAGGAAGATAATGCGCGTATTTTTCAAGAACAAAAAGCCGCCATAGTTTTAGATAAAGAATCAGCTACTAAAGAAAATTTCATAAAGGTTTGCCAAGAATTACTAAAAAATGAAAATTTACAAAAAGAAATGGAGAATAATATAAAGCAAGTTATCAAAAAAAATGGTCTCGAAGGTATGAAAAAAATTATTAACAATATTTTAAAGTAATAGTTATAAATTTATAAATTAAATAAATGTTTATGTTTTTATTTAAAAAACAGGGAAAGAATTTTAATAGACTTTTTGTCTTAGGTTTAAGTAGTAAGAAGTATTTAAACATTAGTTTAAATAATAATAAAAGAAGTTCTTCTGCCTTCACCCTCATCGAACTCCTCGTAGTCATAGCAATTATTGCTATCATTGCCACTCTCTCGGTCCTAGCTCTCCAATCAGCCAGAGAAAAAGCTCGTGATGCTAAACGCATTGCTGATATTAAACAACTAAAAACTGCTCTCGAGCTCTATTATAATGATGCCAACGGTTATCCTCCTGCCTCAGCCTTTGTTGCCGGAGAAACTCTCTCCTATACCGACCCCCAGAGTGGTCAGGTAAAGACCTATATCAATAATATTCCATCTGCTCCTATTCCTGCTGACGGTGATTGTACTTCTTCTAATAATGCTTATACTTATGGCTCAGAAAATTCTTCTACTTATACTCTTTCCTACTGTCTAGGTGGTAAATCTCAAGAAGTACCAAAGGGAGCTAATATCGCTACGCCAGCACAATTATATGGAGCAGGAAGTGGCAGTGGATCTTGTACACCGAACTGTTCTGGAAAATGTGGGGGGCCTGATGGTTGTAGTGGAACTTGTCCTAATACTTGTTCAATAAGTCAATCTTGTGAAAACAATCTTTGTGTTTGTAATAGTGATTTATGTCCAGTAGGGCAAACTTGCAATAATAATTCTTGTGTTAGTGGTTTATCTGTGGGAGAAAGCTTAGTTTTGGCTAGTCAAATATCTGGTAATTCTTTGAGATCTGTGGCATCATCTGACACCACTCAAAGATTAGTGGTTGGTGGTAATGATTACGTTTATACTTCATCAGATTATGGAGTAACATGGGTTACCAGAGATTCTATTGGAATAAATTGGTGGCAAGTAGCTTCTTCTTCTAATGGACAAATGTTGGTTGCTGTTGGTGGCGGTGGCTATGGTGGTACGGGTGGCTATATTTATACTTCTTCTGATTATGGAGAAAATTGGTTACAAAGAACCAGTACGTTACAAGATTGGTCAGCGGTAACATCTTCTTATGATGGTCAATATTTAGCGGCGACTATTGGTGGTATGGGTGGTTATATTTATACCTCCTCAGATTTTGGTGCTACTTGGACACAGCGAGCCGTAAATAGATCATGGGCCAATATTGTTTCTTCAGCTAGTGGTCAATATTTAGTAGCCACTAAAACAAATTATGACTATACTTTATATACTTCATCCGATTACGGAGTAACTTGGATTGAAAGAACTTTGCCTTCGACAGATGGTAATGCAATTAACGTAGCTTCTTCTACTAGTGGCCAATATTTAGTAGTTAATGGTGGTTCATATATTTACACCTCTTCTGATTATGGAGTTACCTGGATTAAAGGATTTGGCCCAAGAGGTTGGGAATCAGTTGAGATTTCTGGAGATGGCCAATATTTAGTTGCTGTTGGCACATCTGATCAATGGAATACTCCTTGGCATATATATAATTCTTCTGATTATGGTGCTACTTGGACAAGACAAGAATCGGAATTAGGAAATATGGGTAGTAATAATTTAGTGTATTCAACAAGTGGAAAAAGATTTGTTGTTGTTGGTCAGGATAATATACACGTTTCCTGCTCTTCTTGTTTAAGAGGCACTGCCTGTAATCCTGATGGTACTTGTTTTAATCCCTGTGGAAGTTGTTCTGAACCAATGCCATATTGTCATATTAGTACTGGAATTTGTGGAGATTGTTTTTCTGATTCTGATTGCACTGTTCCTGGAGAGTATTGTATTCAGGGAATTTGCCAAAGTTATTAATTCTTATATATTTTTTATAATTCTTATTATTCAGAATGTTTGTGGTTTTTAGTGATTCTGTGTACATTTTAATGTATTCAGAATAAATTTAGTTTTTAGTTATGAATAAAAATAATAAAAAATCTTTTTATCTGATTGGCATAAAAGGAGTTGGCATGACTATGCTAGCTCAGTTTTTGGCACAAAAAGGTTGTCAGGTTAGTGGTTCTGATGTTCCAGAAACTTTTGTAACGGATAAAGTTTTAAAAAAAGAAAAAATTAAAGTAATTTCTGGTTTTGCTATTTCTAATATTCCTAGTCAGGTTGATTTAATAATTCATAGCTCAGCCTTTACAGCCGAAAATAATATTGAAATGGCAGAATTAAGAAAACGCAAAATAAAAATTATTAGCTACGCGGAAGCAATCGGCTCTATTTTTAATGATTACTATGGTGTTGCCGTAATTGGTTCTCATGGCAAAACCACTACTACGGCTTGGTTGGGTTATGTTTTAAAGGAGAGCGGCTTAAAACCGAATGTTTTAGTTGGTTCCAGAGTACCGCAGTTTAATGGTAGTAGTATTATTGGTAATAGTAAGTATTTTATTGCTGAAGCTGATGAATATCAGAATAAATTACAATATTTTAATCCGCAGGGAGTTTTACTTAATAATATTGATTACGATCATCCAGATTTTTTTAAGACCAGAAAATCTTACGAACAAGTTTTTATTGATTTTGTTAAAAAGATTCCTCGTTCAGGTTTTTTGGTGGTTAATTATGATAACGAGAGCGCGCGTCGAGTCGCTAGTTTTTGTCGAGGAAAAGTTATTTATTATTCTTTAATTAATGATTTGGGTTTGTTAAATAAAATTGAAATAACTAAAAATTCAAAATCTACTAATAAGCAAAATTATAATTTAAAAAATTTGCCGTTAGAAATTTATCACGGTTATTATCAGAAAACTACAGATGCTTGTCAGGTATTTACGGTTTTCCATCAGGGTAAAAAAATTGATGATTTTAAAATTTCTTTGCCAGGGAAGCATAATATTAGTAATGCTTTAGCAGTGATTGCTTCAGCTCGGAATTTAGGCGTTAAAGATTGTCTTATTAAAAAAAATCTCCCCTTATTTAAAGGCACAGAACAAAGATTGCAAGAATTGGGTCAATACAAAAAGGCGGTGTTGATTAATGATTATGCCCATCATCCTACCGAAATTAAAGCTAGTTTAGAAGCTTTGCGCAGTAAATATAAAAATAAATATCAAGTTGGTGGTCGTTTAATTACTATTTTTCATCCCCATACTTTTTCTCGCACCAAAGCCCTATTAAATGATTTTGTTAAAAGTTTTGAGCAAAGCGATTTAGTGATAATTTTAGATATTTATGGTTCAGCTCGAGAAAAAAAAGGAACCATACATAGTCTAGATTTAGTAAAACTTATAGAAGAACATAATAAAAGAAGTAAAATTCAGCAAGAGGTTCATTATCTTTCTACTTTAGATGAAGTCACTAAGGCGCTTAAAATTATTATTAAGTCTAATGATGTTGTAGTTTTAATGGGGGCTGGCGATGTTTTTCGTATCGCCAATAAATTATTAAAGAAATAAGCTTCTAAATTAATTTTAATAACCATTACTTAAAACAATAATATTTTTAAAAACTATCTTTTTGATAGTTTTTTATTATATGATTGACAAAAATGTAATAATATATTAGAGTTTTAAGTTAAATTAGCACTTTAAAAGCATGATTGAACAATTTATTTATTCGTCAAATTTTCAAAGATAGTAAATTAGTTTAGAAAATTAAAATAATATTGTGAATTTGATGAGTAAATAAAACATGTTTAATTTAAAATAGAAAGTCATGACAACAACACAAGAAGAAGTCGCATTGTGGCCTTGTTCTCTGTATTATTATTTAATGCTGAGATTTGGTTTGGAGAAGGAAATTGAAAAACTTCTCAATGTAACTAACGGTGAAAAATACGTGGAGGCTTATATTTGGGAAGAAATTATTTCCCAATCAGAAAAAAAGGATTTAGAAAAAAAGGAACTATCAATAGCCGATATTCAGGCGATTATTATGGAATTTTATTCAGTCAAATCTTTGCCCGAATTAAAAGAAAAATTGGAACCGTCAGACATGAACACTCGTGTATTAATTTTTAATTTTAGAACTGACACAGTTCTTAGTGATGTCGATCTTGCCATAAAAGAATATTATGAAAAATTCGATGATAATAAAATTCGTCGCATTAAAGTAGATTGTGAAAAAAATGTTTTTACAATTACCATTAATATCCTAGCTTGTCTGGACGATAATAACGAAGAGGGATTGCTTAGCGGTGATTCTGTAGTTTTAACCGAATTGGGAAAAGAAAGAATAAGAAGTGTTGTTTCTGATGATTATTGTCTTGATAATGTTTTTACGATTTTAGAACTTAAACCGCGAAATTCTTTTATAATAAAAGATCATTTCGGTTTAAAATTCGAGGTTATAGGCGTTGATATTCAGAAAAAATGATTATATTATAAGGAAGCCAGTCTTCCTTATTTTTTTTAAAAAAATATGTTAGAATGAGTTTATATGTTAATACAAAAACAGGTTTCTTTGGCACAATTTTCTACTTTTCAAGTTGGTGGTTTAGCTGAATATTTTGCTGAAATCCAAACTAAAGATGATTTATTGGAAGCTATTCTTTGGTTAGAACAACAAAAAGAAAAGGTGGCTTTAACTATTTTAGGTGGTTGTTCCAATGTTTTAATTAGCGACTCTGGTCTTAAAGGTCTGGTTTTAAAGATGTCTAATAAAATTATTAAATCAAGTTACAGGCTTTTAAATACTTTAAACTCAATTATTGAACTTTCTGATTTAGAATCTGAAAGAATAAAAGTAAATAATACTGATATTAATGTATCTCATTTCGTAAGATATCTTGATTATAGTTATAAGAGTATATCAAAAGAAAAAGGACTTTCGTTTGAAATTGAAATTTTTAAGGAAGATTTAATAGTATCATCTGATGAGAAGCTTTTAGAACAGATATTTAGAAATCTTTTGGATAATGCTATTAAGTACACAGAAAATGGGGGGATAAGAATAGTTGTTGAAGAGTTTATAGATGAGTTACAAAGTAAATTCTGCGCAATTAAAGTTATTGATACTGGCATTGGAATTCCTCAAAAGAACCAAAATGTTATTTTTGATGCATTCAGACAATTAAGTGAAGGTGTAACACGCAGATATGAAGGAACAGGATTAGGATTAACTATAGCACAAAAAATGGTAGGATTATTAAATGGAAAGCTTTTAGTTGAAAGTAAAGAAGGTGAAGGTTCGTCATTTACAATATTATTACCATTACCTTTCGTTGCAATTGTTCCTGAAATTGAAGAAGCAAAGACTATAACTGATCATTCAATAAAAGCTTCGGGATCAATACCTAATTTGTTGATTGTTGAAGACTATTTGATGAATGTCGATATAATGAAATATTTTCTTAATGATATTGCGAAGATGGATCATACAAGTAATTATGAAGAAACATTAGAAGCTATTAAAAAGGCTAAATATGATATTATACTTATGGATATTAATTTAAAAGACAGTATTGGGGGATTAGAATTGATGAAGGAAATTAGAAAGACGGAAGCCTATAGCAAAACTCCAATTATAGCCATCACAGGGTACACCTCTTCCGTGGATCAGGATACATTTCTAAAAGAGGGCTTTACGGGATTTTTAGCCAAACCTTTCAATCAGAAGCAATTAAGGGATATTATTTTCAAAAATATTCATTGATTTAGGCTTAAATGATTCAAATTTGATAAAGTTTTCCGGCAGTATTTC
>JALOQQ010000075.1 GCA_025453315.1 Planctomycetota bacterium | reverse complement strand
AATTATACAATGCCGATTTGGCCAATGGTCTCGGCAATTTAGTAGCACGTGTTTCTAATCTTTTAGAGAAAAATGAAATTAAATTAAATTTAATCCCAAATTCTGACCCCAATTTAATTGAGGATTTTACGAATAAAATGAATACTTACGCTTTTGATGAAGTTTTAAAAGTGTTATGGCAAAAAATAAAAGAAAGTGATGAATTTATTACTCTAAAGAAACCTTGGCAATTAAATGACAAAGAAGAAATAAAAAAAGTTTTAGAACCTTTGGCACAAAATATTCTTAATATTGCCACTTTACTAGAACCATTTTTGCCGGAAACCGCTCAGAAAATTCAAGCTCAATTTAAGAGCGAGCAAATAAAAAAAGGCGAGTCGTTATTTCCTAGAATTACCTCTTAATAATAGTTTAAAATAACTGTTTTACAGTCTTAAACTTTGTGATATAATAGTTTTAATATGTTATCAATTTTTGATATTGTTTTAATTGTTATTGTTGCCGGTTTTGTTTTTTACGGCCTTTTTTTAGGTTTAATAAAAATGGTTGGCAATTTAGTCGGTTTAGTAATTGGTGCTTGGGCGGCTAGTCATTTTTATTTGCAACTTTTTGGTTGGCTTTCTCAGTTTATACATGGTTGGGATAATACCATGAAAGTGGTTTCTTTTTTTATTATTTTCGGTCTAGTTAGTCGCTTGGTAGTTATTGCTTTCTCATTCGTAGAAAAGATTTTTAATATTTTATCCATTATCCCTTTCTTGAAATTAATTAATCGTTTAGCCGGAGCTATTTTGGGTTGCTTAGAAGGTCTTTTGACGGTTGGTATTATTTTGTTTATGATTTCTCGGTATAGCGTGGTTAGCTCTTTACTAGGTTCTTGGCTAGTTGATTCACAAATTACTCCTTATCTTTTGAGGTTTGTAAATATCCTCTCGCCGTTTTTTCCAGAAGCTCTTCGTTTATTAAAATCTATCGTCTAAAAATATGCAGTTTCTGAAAGTAAATAAAAAAAAGCTCTTAATTGGAGAGTTAAAGTTCATTGTTGAAACATTACGAAATGGTAAGGTCGTGGTTTGTCCCACTGACACTATTTATGGCTTAAGTTGTTCGGTTAGTATTTTGAGGGCAGTAAAAAAAATACATCTTATTAAACAAAGGGAAGAAAAAAAGCCCTTTTTAATTTTGGTTTCTAGTCAGGCTATGTTAAAGAAATATTGCCAAGTTACTAGAAAACAATTGGATTATTTAAAAAAGATTTGGCCAGGTCCAGTTTCGGTTATTTTGAAAAAAAAGCCTAATTTAAGCCCAATTATCACTGGCGGTAGAGATAGCGTTGGCGTACGTTTGCCCAAAGATGATTTTCTTATTAAAATAATAAAGTCATTAGGTGAACCACTGGTTTCCACCAGTTTAAATCTCAGCGGACAAGAAGTTATTCTCGATGTTAAGCAGGTAGATAGTATTTTTTCTCAAAAAAATAAACCGGATTTAATTGTTAATGCCGGTCAAATGAGAAGAAAAAAACCTTCGCGTTTATTGGATATTAGAGATATTTCTAATATTGTTGTTTTGCGTAAGTAAAAAATATTTATTAATTCATTTTTATTATATGTCTTTTGGAAAGGAAAAATTTTTTAGTAAGATCTGGTCTTTTATTATTATCTTGGTATTAATGCTCGGCTCTTTTGGGGCTGGTGTTCAATTGCAAAAAACTGGTGCTATTAATACGACTAGCATTAATACGCAACAAGTCAATGCTGTTGCTAAAGAAAATCTCACAGATAAAAGTGTTGATTTTAATTTGTATTGGGAAGTTTGGAATAAATTAAAACAGAAATATGTTGATCAAAATAAAATTAGTGAAAAGGAAATGTTTAATGGTTCTTTAAAGGGCTTAGCCGCTTCGTTTGGTGATCCTTATACTATTTTTATGGATGAAAAAACCACTAAAGAGTTTAATGATGATATGGCTGGAACCTTTGAAGGGATTGGCGCCGAAATTGCTATTCGAGATGATATTCTAACAGTGGTTGCTCCTTTAGACGATTCTCCAGCCGCTCGTGCTGGCTTAAGAAGTGGTGATAAAATTTTATCTATCAATGGTGAATCAACGCAGAATATAAGTGTTGAGGGAGCGGTTAAGAAAATTAAAGGCCAAAAGGGAACTGAGGTAATATTAAAGGTCCTTGGCCTTAAAGATAAAGAAAGTAGAGAATTAAAAATAATTCGCGATGTTATTGTAGTAAAAAGTGTTAAAAAGGAAATGCGTCAGGATGGTGTTTATGTGATACGTATTTCAGCTTTTAATAATGATACTACTGATTTATTTCATGAAGCTATTAGGGATATTTTAGTTAAAAATCCTAAGGGTATTATTTTAGATTTACGTAGTGATCCGGGTGGTTATTTAGAAACTGCCATTCAAGTGGCTAGCGAATGGATCAAAGAGGGAACGGTAGTTACGGAAAAAACAGGTTCTAAACAAAAAGAATATTATACTAATGGTAAATCTAGATTGTCTGGTTTTAAAACTATTGTTTTAGTTAATGGTGGTTCGGCCTCAGCCTCAGAAATTGTTGCTGGCGCTTTACAGGATTATGGCGTAGCGACAATTGTTGGTGAAAAAACTTTTGGTAAAGGATCGGTCCAGGTTTTAGAAAATTTAAGTGGCGGTGCTTCTTTAAAAGTGACTATTGCTAAATGGTTAACACCTAAAGGGCGTTCAATTAATGAAGAAGGAATTAAACCAGATCAAGAGGTAAAAATGACTTTAGAAGATTTTCAGAAAGATAAGGATCCGCAATTAGATAAAGCCGTATCTATTATATTAGGGAATGCTGAAAATAATGTTAAAAATTTAGAAAAGAAAGTAAAAGAAGAAGAGAAAAAATAAAAAAATAAGGCGTTGTCTTTTTAGGGAACAACGCCAAATTGCTAGTAAAATGTAAATTTCAGAAACTAAGCATTAAAGCCATTGACCTTGATGTTGGCTTTGATTCATCTTCATCAAGATCAAGATTTAACATTTCTGGTTGTAAAAAATTTTTTATAGCTGCTTGTAGAGTTTCAATTTCCCGTTTATCCAGTTTAGTGTATCCGTCTGGTGGTGAAGTAAATTTAATATCCTCGATTTGATCTGGATGATTATCTGCAATTACTTGCGCAATGTCTTTTAAATCATCCGATGAGTCTAAAATGTCGCCATCTACAAAAGCTACATACATGATGCCTGAAACAAAAATTCTTACTGCCATGTTAAAAAAATTTATTAGTTAAACAAGTGATTTGAAAAGATCAATTTAGAATAATCCAAAAAGATCAGGTTATTATAATTAAAACATATTAATATATAATTGTCAAATTTATGGCCAAGAAGAAAAAAAAGAAAATGCCAACCAAATTTATTTTTGTTGTTGGTGGTGTCATGTCTGGTGTAGGAAAGGGCATTACTACCGCTTCTATAGCTTATATTATGCAAGCTAAGGGTTTTAATGTTAGTACGATGAAGATTGACCCTTATATAAACCTTGATGCTGGTACTATGAATCCTACTGAGCATGGTGAAGTTTTTGTAACCGAGGATGGTGATGAAACCGATCAAGATCTTGGCAACTACGAAAGATTTTTAAATAAAAATATTTACCGTGAAAATTACATGACTACCGGTCGTGTTTATAAAAGTATTATTGATAAAGAAAGAAATTTGGAATATGGCGGTAAATGTGTGCAGGTAGTACCTCATGTTCCACGCGAAGTTCGCGAAAGAATCGCTTTGGCCGCTAAAAAGACTGGTGCCGAAATTATGGTTATTGAAATTGGTGGTACGGTTGGTGAATACGAAAATCTTCTCTTTTTGGAAGCAGCTAGAGTTATGAAATTAAGAAATCCGCTCGACGTCGCTTTTGTTATGGTTTCTTATTTACCATTTCCTAATAAAGTTGGGGAAATGAAAACTAAACCAACTCAGCACGCTGTTCGTAGTTTAAATAGCGCTGGTATTCAGCCGGATTTTATTGTGGCTCGTTCCGAAGTGCCGATTGATAAAGTAAGACGCGGTAAAATAGCGGTTCATTGTAATTTATCTGAAGATGCTGTAATTTCTGCTCCTGATGTAGAGTCAATTTATGATATTCCTCTTAATTTTGAAAAAGATGATTTAGGTAATAAAATTTTAAAAAAGTTCGGTTTAGGTAAAAGAAAAAGTAATCTTAATGATTGGCAGAGAATGATTGCTCGTAAAAAATCTTGTCAGAAACAAGAGCTTATTAATATTGGTATTGTTGGTAAATATTTTGCTACGGGTGATTTTTCTTTAACTGATTCCTATATTTCAGTTATCGAAGCCGTAAAGCATGCCGCTTGTTATAATAACGCTAATTTAAAACTTCATTGGTTAAACGCTGAAGCTGTTGAAAAAGATGGTTTAAATGAGGTGAAGGGAATGGATGGTTTAATTATTCCTCAAGGTTGGGGAGCTCGTGGTTCTGAAGGAAAGATTGCTACTATTAAATATTGTCGTGAGAAAAAAATTCCTTATTTTGGTTTATGTTATGGTATGCAGATGGCAGTAATTGAATTTGCTCGCGATGTTTGTGGTTTGCGTGATGCTAATTCCGAAGAAATTAATTCCCAAACCAAGGATCCGGTTATTCATATCATGCCAGAACAAATAGAATTAATAAAAAAGAAAGGTTATGGTGGCACTATTCGTCTAGGTGGTTGGCCTTGCCTTATGACGCCAAAGACTCATTTAGCCAAAGCTTATGCTAAATTTACTAAGAGTCCAGTAATTAGCGAGCGCCATCGTCATCGTTATGAATTTAATAATAAATATAAAGAGTTGTTTACTAAAAAAGGTTTAATTATTGCCGGAACCTCTCCTGACGGCAGAATAGTTGAGGCGGTTGAATTAGCAAACCATCCTTTCTTTATTGGTGTTCAATTCCATCCAGAATATATTTCTCGTCCTCTTAATCCACATCCACTTTTTGTAGAATTTATGCGCGTGTGCAAAGAATTAAAAAAGAAAGCAAATAAAAAATAAGAAATTTCAGAGTAATTAATTAAGAATGTTAATTGATCGAAAATAAAAAAATACCAACTATAGACTAGTTGGTATTTTTTATATAAAGCGAACTAGAAAAAAATTATTTCTTTTTTGCTTTAGCTTTTGGCTTAACAGTTTTTGTTTCATCAGGTTTTACTACACTAACAACTTTTACCGTTCTTAAAGCACCTTGGAAATTAGGTT
>JALOQQ010000074.1 GCA_025453315.1 Planctomycetota bacterium | reverse complement strand
AGTTCGATGAGGGTGAAGGCTAAAGAACTTCTTCCCTGACGTTTGAAGAGAGACATAATATATGATTATATTTATAAAAATTATTTATTTCTAGATTGCTTCACCAAAGCCTCAAGTGCTGTTATAATCCCCCTCTTTTCAAAGGCAACTAATTCCCCTTTATTTTCTTGAGCTTGTTTAGAATAATTAGCTATTTTGGCTTTAACATTTTTTTCACCTTCCTGATCAACTACCAATAGCACCACTCCAGCTTTAACACCGCGAACTCTGGCTAAGGTTAAAACCGTAGCCGCTTCCATATCTTGAGCTAAAGTATGAAAATTTTTCCAATAATTTTTTACTTCTTTAGTACGAGGAGAATACAAAGCATCAACCGTAACCGTTGGTCCGGAAAAATAATTATATTTCAATTCTTTAGCACTCTCTTTAATTAACTGAAATAAATCCGGATCAGCAATAGCAGGATATTGTAAAGGCACATATTCTAGGCAAGTATGGTCTTCCCTTACCACGCTATCAGAAATAATTAAATCACCAATCTTAATATTCTTCTGATTAGCACCACAAGAACCAACGCGAATAAATACTTTGGCACCTAAATTTATTAATTCCTCAATAGCAATAGCTGTAGATGGTCCACCAATACCAGTGGAACAAATAGAAACCGGCATTCCCTTATATTTACCCGTAACCACTCTATATTCACGATTAAAAGAAATTTCTCGCCAAGAATCAAGTGATTGTGCCATGCGTAAAACACGACCCGGATCACCAGGTAATAAAACGTAAGGAGCGACATCGCCTTTTTTACAAAGAAGATGTGGCTGAAGGGTATTATTTTTTAACATAAATATTAATTTGCCGTCATTTTTGATGTCGGCTGATTATATATAGTAATAATATTATTATATCAAAAAAAATAATTTTGCGATATAATAAAAACACAAAAACACCACCTAGTACTTAATAAAAACCCACCCGAACTAGGTGGATTTTTTAAATATTTTAGTTTTTTACATTTTGTCCGGTACTTTAATATTAAGTAAAGATAAGCCTTTTCTCAAAACAATAGCCACTGACTCAATTAAAACCAAACGTGAATTACGCAAAGCCTTGTCTTCAGTTTTTAAAATAGAGACATCATTGTAGAAAGTATTAAAAGTTTGAGCAAGTTCTTCCAAGTAAACACATAAATGATGAGAATAATTTACCTTCTGACATTTCATAATTAACTCCGGGAAAAGCATTAATTTTTTCGCCAAACTAAATTCACTATTTTCAACAAAAATAAACTCATTATTTTTTATCTGACCATATACTTCTTCAAATTTTTTAATGATAGAACTAATGCGTACGCAAGTATACTGCAAATAAACTGCGCTACCACCCTCAAAATCCAACATCTTATCCCAATCAAAAGAAATATTATTAGTTCTAGTTTGTCTTAAATCATTATAAATAATAGCGCCAATACTAATAATTTTTACTATTTTTTCTAATTCCTTGATATTTATTTCCCTGTTTTTAGCTAATATAATTTCCTTAGCTTTTTCTTGAGATTGATTAATTAAATCATCTAATTCAATGAGAGTGCCACGACGAGTAGACATTTTCTTTCCACCAGAAAGAACCATGCCGAAATCGATATGCTCGGTTTTTATTTTTTCCGGAATATATCCAGCCAAACGACCGAAAGCAAAAAATTGTTGAAAATGCAAAGATTGCTCATTGCCAACGACATATAAAATAACTTCCGGATTAAAAGTTTTAACACGAAAAGCAATAGTGGCCAAATCTCTGGTAAGGTATAAGCTAGAACCGTCTTGTTTGCGTAATAAGAAAGATGGTAAATAGCCAATCGGATCAACTACTACTGCACCAGATTCATCAAGGCGACATACTTTTTTCACCAAACATTCATCAGCTATTTTTTCCGCCTCTTCATTAAAATAACTTTCTCCAATATTGGTATCGAAAGAAACTCCTAATAAATCATAAACTCGCTTAAAATCTATTAAACTTAAATCACGAAAACGCTTCCAAAGAGCCATTAATTCAGGATCTTTTTGCTCTAAACGCACAAATAACTCTCGAGCTTTATCTTTTAATTCTGGTTTTTCTTCTGATTCCTTATGAAAAAGAACATACAAATTTTTTAATTCACGAATCGGATCTTTATTAACTTTTTCTTCGTCACCCCAATTTTGATAGGCATAAATTAAAGAGCCAAACTGTGTTCCCCAATCGCCTAAATGATTGTCTTTAATTACGTTATAACCAACAGCTGAATAAATATTAGCTAGAGTTTGACCAATAATAGTAGAACGTAAATGGCCAACACCAATAGGCTTGGCAATATTAGGAGCTGAATAATCAATTAAAACAGTTTGTCCTTGATAAGAATTATTATTACCATATTCTTGCTTTAAAGCATCGATTTCATTTAAAAGCTTTTGATAAATGATAACCCTCTCTAAATCAATATTAATGAAAGCACCCAAAACCACTGCCTGGGTAATAAATTTTAATTTGCTTTTATTAATAGCTTCGACTAAGCTTTGTGCTAAAATATTGGGATTAATCTTTAATTCCTTGGCTAAACCAAAAACTCCAAAAGACAAATCATTGTTAATGTGAGCTGGTGGAAAAATTAAATCAATCTCCGGGGTAATATTTAAAGATAATTCTTCTTTGATTAAATTTTCTAAACTACTCTTTATCTGATAAAAAACATAATCCGAAAGAACGGGTAGTTTCCTTCCCTGTTCTTTTTTGATTCTTTCTTTGGTTATTTCAATCTCTTTAATTATTTCTTGTTCATAGATATTAAATTCATTAATACTCATGTTTTTAATTTAATACTTATTGTCTATATACCAATAAATATTTTATTTTAAATCACCTATATAATAATTTACTAAAAGGGCTTGAGTCTTACTGTGTTTAAAAATAGCGTTAAACATTCTACTGGCATCCCGACCACAACCTTTAAGAATAGAAGGTCCGTCTGGGTGTTGATCGACATAACTAGTAAAATTATAAACTTTGGCGTCAATAACCATCCAACAATCATTGGCTGAATTATGAGAAGTAATTTCACTTAGACTATAAGATTTACTCGTATCATTGGTACTATTAGCGTTATTTTGATTATCAACTTGAGGTTTTACTTCTGGACTATTTTTTGAAGTAACTACAGAGTTCTGGGAACAAGCACTTAAAAATAAAACTAAAAATAGAAATAAAATCATTAAACGTTTCATACTTTAATTATAAATTTTAATTATAAAACTTAATAAAACTATTATAGCATGAAAAATAGTTAATTCAATCCTAAAAAAGCCGATAAAAATATTAGTCAGACTATATACGCTGAATAATTCATTAATAGCATACAATCAAAAATTTTTACTTTCAAAAAAGGAGGATTCGATCCCCCTTTTTTTTATTCCGCTTTAACTACAAAGCCCTTATCTACAAAATGTAAATGATCAAGCAAGGTTCCTGAAAGTGGCAATATTTTGGTAACTAAAACCTTATTACCAAACAGATTGACTAAAACATCGCCAACGCCTTTAATAAGTTTTTCCCTTTTCATCATTTGAGCTTCCTTATAACCAATCATTAAAGAATGATAACTTAAATCATTGTCATAACCAACTAAATTCAAATCCTCATTTTTTATTTGTTGTCTAAAAATAACCGGTATGTTTTCTGGTGTAGTAATATAAAATAACTTTGTTTCCCCTTTACTAAAAGCCATTTGAATATCAGCTGAACCAGTCATTTTTTCAAAAGTTGACATATTTACTAAATGAACATAATCCAATACTGTACCGGTCGGTTTTAAAATTCCAACTATTTTAACATTATTTAAACCAAAGAAATCCTTTAATTCATCACCTGGGTATTTAAACAGTTTTTCCCTTTTCATCATTTGAGCTTCAAAAAAACCCAAAACCATCTCATTGTCGTTTAGAAGTCCTCGTCCTTCTTGTAAGGCTAATTTATTATTCCAAAGCTCTTGACCGACAAAAAATTTAGGTTCATTCTTGCGATAATCAATTTTAGCTTTACCCTGACTCAAATAAAGACCAGCCTCGTTTCTAATGACTTTAGGAACATATATTTCTGACATACCAGCCATAGCCGTACTTAGATTAGTAAATTGCCAAAAAAGAAAAGAAAAGAAAATAATCATTATAAATGGCGCTACTTGGGAAAATAATAATTTTTTATTTTGTTTAAAACTCTTTAAAAATAAAGAATTGCTAACGACCGAAACCGAACTTAAAGCCATGGCCAAACCAGCTAATTCCGGTTGTAAAACAAAACCAAATTGAGAAAATAGACGGGTAGCTATAGGAATGCCAACCACATTATAAAAAAGAGCAAAAAATAAATTTTGTTTTATTTTGTTAATAGCGGCTCGAGAAAGCTTAAAAGCTGTTTCAACATCACGTATATCATTTTTCATTAAAACAATATTTCCACTTTCCATAGCAATGTCAGTGCCGCTAGCCATAGCAATACCTAAATCAGCTTGTGCTAAAGCCGGGGCATCGTTAATGCCATCACCGACCATAGCTACCTTAAATCCATTATTTTGTAATTTTTTTATTTCTGAAGATTTATCTTCCGGTAAAACTTCGGCTAAAACATTGGTAATACCAAGTTCTTTGGCAATAGCTCCGGCGGTGCGATAATTATCTCCGGTAATCATATAGATCTCTAAGCCCATTTTATTTAGACGCAATAAAGCTTCTTTGGCTTCTGGCTTAACCGTATCCGCGACAGCAATAGCGCCCAAGACTTGTTTTTCAATTGCTAAAATCATTACGGTCTTTCCCTGTTTTTCTAAAAAAGTAATTCTTTCAGTTTGTTCTTTAGAAATTGCCTTCACTAATTTATTGTTTCCTAAAAAATATTTTTGATTATTAATAAAACCACTAACTCCTTGTCCAGGGATGGCTTTAAAATCATTAACCTCGACAAAAGTTAATTTTTTGATTTTAGCATAATTATAAACTGCTTCAGCTAAAGCATGTTCAGATTTTTGCTCCAAAGAAGCTGCTAAACGAAAAATTTCATTATCATCTATACTGTCAGAAAAAGAAATTATGTCCGTAATTTCTGGTTTTCCCTTAGTAAGAGTACCAGTTTTATCAAAAACTATCCTTTTTATTTTTCCGGCCATTTCTAGAGGTTCGCCGCCTTTAATTAAAATACCAAGTTCAGCACCACGACCAGTCGCCACCATAATAGCTGTT
>JALOQQ010000073.1 GCA_025453315.1 Planctomycetota bacterium | reverse complement strand
GGAACAGCCCCAGGAAAATTCCAGAAATAGATATGATTGGCGAGGCGACGAATGAAGTTGCGAGCGGTAAGCCATTTACAAGATTGATTGCACCTACAAAGACAAGAGAAAGAATAAAAATAATCTCACTTGATGGTGATCATGGTTTTCATGCTCCAAATCGAAGTCGTCTCATTAATGTTATAAGAGATTTGTTAATATAAATATGACTAGCTTATATCAAAAAACTGAAGAATTTGTTAATAAGGTTACCGGTGGTAGTCGCCATTTAGAAAGAACGGTTTATTGGTTAAAAGAATTAAAACCGGATGCCAATGAACTTATGCAAATAGCTGCTTTAAGTCATGATATTGAAAGGGCTTTTAGAGATAAGAATTACGATAAAGTATCTGCTAATGATAAAGGATATCAAAGTGATGAACATTTATCTCATCATCAGCAAAAAGGAGCGGAAATTATGGCTCAGTTTTTAAAAGAGCAGGGAGCGAGTGAGGAAGTTATTAATAAAGTTTATAGCCTTATTTTGAAACATGAAGTAGGTGGTGATGAAGATCAAAATTTGATTAAAGATGCTGATAGTTTAAGTTTTTTGGAAAATAATATTGAAATATTTCTAACCGAACAAATTAAAAAAATGGGTTATGAAAAAGTATTAAATAAGTTCAATTGGATGTTTGAAAGAATAACCAATATTAAAGCTAGGAAAATTGCTCAGCCTTGGTATGATGAGGCTATTAAAAAATTAAAGTTTTTAAATGAAAATGGTACTAGCTATGAATAAAAGTAAATTCATTCTATGATTAAATTTCAGAATAAAAAATACGAATTACTTTTTAGTAATAATTTAGCTCCACTACAAGCCTTAAATTATGCCGATGAATTATTTTTTAAAGAATTTAAAAAAATACTTGGTAAGAGTTATAGAATTATTTCTATTATTGAACAGGGTTGGCAGAAAAAATATGGTTTAGTTTCTGATTTAGAATTGTTAAAAAAGAAATTTAAATTAAAAATTAACGATTATAAATGGGGTTCGGTGACATTGAAAAAATATGAGATACAGTCTAAAAAATTAAAGAATTTATTATCTGTAATAAATAATAAAGAATATTTTGATAAAAATAATAATGAATTAATTAAAGATTTGATACGTATTAGAAATGAGGCGGCTTTATTAGATGCTATGAGTAATTTGCTTTATTTGTTTAGTTCTTTGGTGGGCAATGAATTTTATAGTATTTTAAAGAAATACACAAAAGACAAAAGCATTTTAAACGATAATTTTGTTTATTATACACAGCCAATTAAAGAAAGTCGTTTTGCTAAAATAAAAATTAAGAAACTAACGAATCTTTTAAAACTTAATAAAAGAGATTTAAATTTTAGTTCTATAATTAGAATTGGAGCATTTATTAAAGATGATGTCTCTGATTTATTGGATTTGAGAAGTAAAATGGCTAATAATCTTTATTTGGAAATATCTAAAAGAATTAAATGTTCCAAAGAGTCTATTAATTATTTGCAGATTAAAGAAATTGAACAATTATTAAAGTCTAAAAATAATCATATTAGATTAATAACAGAAAGAAAAAAAATAACCGTTTTGTTTTATCTTGATAATAAATTAAATATCTATGAAGGTGATAAGGCTAGAAAATTTTTAAATATTGGTGGTTTATCTGAAGTTCGGGAAAAAGCGAATTTAAGAGGTCAAATTGCCTGTCAGGGAATTGTTAAAGGTAGGGCAGTATTAGCGCATAACAGCCAAGAAGCAAATAAGAAAATGCGTAAAGGTGATATCTTAATCGCTGTTTATACTGCCGTTGAATATTTATCAGCCATGAAAAAAGCAGTAGCTATAGTAACTGAAACTGGTGGTATAACCTCTCATGCGGCAATTATAGCTAGAGAATTTAATATCCCTTGCATAATTGGTGTTAAGGATGTAATGAAGACAATTAATGACGGAAATTTAATAGAAGTGGATGCTAATAAAGGAGTGATTAAGATATTAAAGTAGAATAATTAAGATTATAATAGTTATATATTTTATTATAAAAAAAGACGAGTTTAAAACTCGTCTTTTTTTGTATTTATAAATTTTTTAATTATACTGTTTTTTATTATATTCTTTAACGATATTCCTGCCAGACTTATATAATTCTTGATCAGGGCCTTTATACATTGGACTGCTTCCCAAATTATTATCATCCATTATTTCTTTTCTTATTTTTGCTAATTCCTCCTCGTTTGACATCTTACTTTCAACTTCTTTTTCGATTGTTTCTATGTATGATTCTCCTGTATCAACAAGCGTTCCTGATTTATATTTATCACTTGGCATTCCACTTCTAATACGATCTTCTTTTGTGATGAGCTTCTTTCTTATTTGTTCATTAGTAATTTGTTCTGGGTTCATATTTTTTTATGTTATTTTTATAATACTATAATAATAACATATTTATAAAAATATGTCAAATAAAGTTTATTGAACTATTATTTAATAGTATATATAATATAATTAATATGTTAATAAACAAAAATATCAAAACTTGGTCAGGGTTTACTAAAAATGATTTTTAGTATTTAGCTCAAAGGATGGTATTTAAAATAAATACGCCTTTGGGGCGTTTTTTTATTTACCTAATTAATTAAAATATGATAATTGAAAAAATAAATTTTCGTTTAATTGTAGCTTTAACTATTTATTTAGTTTCACTTTTCGCCTCTAACACTTTAGGAGCAAAAATGATGCCTTTTGTTTTTGGTACTCATCTATCGGTAGCCATATTCTTTTTTCCTTTTGTTTATATTATTACA
Organism: Planctomycetota bacterium; assembly: GCA_025453315.1. GTDB lineage: Bacteria > Patescibacteriota > Patescibacteriia > Patescibacteriales > UBA12465 > JALOQQ01. The sequence continues at coordinate 2,574 of JALOQQ010000073.1, read as the reverse complement.
GACGTGGTTGGTCAAGTGTATGGTAAGCAAATGGCTAAAAATTTTGTTTGGGCTGGCTTTATATCAATATTGTTATTTTTGGTTTATTCTTTAATTTCTATCGCTGCACCTTGGTCTAAGGGCGGAGCTTTGATTAAAGATTCTTATAATACCATTTTTGGTATTTCTTTTAGAATGTCTATTGCTTCTGTGTTGGCTTATGTTATTGCGGAATATCAAGATGTAATGGCTTTTTTCTTTTTTAAGAAAAAAATAAAATATAAATTTTTTTGGCTTCAGTCTAATTTATCTAATTTGTGGTCAGGATTATTAGATACCTTTATTTTTATGTTTGTTGCTTTCTGGGGTATTTATTCAGTGCCTACTATAATTTTAATGGGCATACCATGGTATTTATACAAAGTTGCAATGGGGGCGATTTACACCCCTTTATCTTATTTAGGAATTTATTTATTAAAATATGAAAATCAAAGCAATAAAAACTAGAATTTTTAAACCTTCGGAAAAGCTCTTGCCGTTTATAGAAGAATATTTACCAGTTATTAAAGAAAAAGATATTGTAATAATAACTTCTAAAATTGTCGCTTTATCAGAGGGAAGAGTTGTTAAAAAAAATAATGAAGAAGATAAAGAAAGAATTATTAGAGAAGAAAGCGATTTTGTTTTGCCTACTAAGTATGTTTATTTAACTATTAAAGATGGAATTTGCATGGCTAATGCTGGCATCGATGAAAGTAATGCCAATGATGATTTAATACTTTTACCTAAAAATAGCTTTACTTCAGCTATTAAAATCAGAAAATACTTTAAAAGAAAATATTCTTTAAAAAAAGTCGGGGTTATTATTACTGATAGTCGTTGCTTGCCTTTGAGGGCTGGTATAACCGGAGTCGCTTTGGGTTATGCTGGCATAAAGGGGTTAAAGGATTATCGTCAGAGTTTAGATATTTTTGGTAGACCATTTGAATATTCGCACGTAGATGTGGCTGATAGTTTGGCCACGGCTGCTGTTTTGTGTATGGGGGAGGGAAATGAAAGGCGTCCTTTGGCTTTAATACAAGAAGCTCCAGTAGAATATTCGGAAAGATTGAATAGAAATGAATTAAAGCTAGATATTAAAGATGATATGTATAAGCCAATATTCGAAAAGATAATATAGTTTAAAAATAACTTTTGCGGTATAATATCTATAGAGCATTAATTTTTTTCTAAAAATATGAATAAAATATTATTAACTAGAGCGACCATCAAAGATCAAAAAGAAATAGCTAAAATGGAAAAATTGGCTAATTCAAAAACCTATGCCGCTAGAACTAGTGTTGAAGAAATTGAAGATTTTATAAAAAATAATTTCGTTTTTATTGTGAAAAATGGTAATGAAGTTATTGGTTTGGCGGCTTATGAAGAGTTAAAAAGAAATACAGTTCATATCAATGGTTTAATTATTACTAAAAAGTTCAGGGGTCAAGGATTTGCTAGACAAACAATGAATCTTCTTTTAAAAAAGATGCTTAAATATTCTCGGATTGAATTAGTTGTTCATCCACATAATAATAAAGCGGTTTGTTTGTACTTATCTCTAGGATTTTTTATTGAATCGTGGCGAGATAATTATTTTGGTGATGGTGAGCCTAGATTAATGTTAGTTAAGAAATAGCAAGCTTTATAAATAAATTATGTTTTATCCTCTGCAATTATTGGCTGAGTGGTTAACTTATTCAGTATTCAATATAAAAGAAGAACGTTTAGCTGAGGTAGTTAATTTTTTCATTTTTGATGTCATTAAAATAACTATTTTATTATTAGTTATTATTTTTGTTATTTCTTTTTTGCGTACCTATTTACCGCCGCAAAAAGTTCGTTCTTTTTTAGCAAAGAGAAATAAATTAACCGGACATATTTTAGCTTCTCTTTTGGGGATTGTCACGCCCTTTTGTTCTTGTTCAGCTGTACCATTGTTTTTGGGGTTTGTGGAAGCAGGAGTGCCACTAGGCGCTACTTTTTCTTTTTTAGTAGCCTCACCATTAATCAATGAAGTCGCTTTAGTTTTATTAATTAGCCTTTTTGGTTGGAAAGTTGCTCTACTTTATGTTATTAGTGGATTATTAATTTCTATTTTCTCAGGTTTAATTATTGGTCGTTTAAAAGTAGAAGGTTTATTAACTGACTTTGTTAATAAAAATAAAAAAGTTAAAAAAACACCTTCTTTAGAAATAACTTTTCAAGACCGTTTATTATACTCCCGAAGTTATGCTTTTAATATTTTGAAAAAAATTTGGCCCTACATTTTAATTGGTGTTGGTCTTGGCGCCTCTCTTCATGGCTATGTGCCAGTAAATTTTTTAGCCCAATATGCTGGCGCTAATAATTGGTATTCCGTTCCTTTAGTAACTTTGTTGGGAATTCCGCTTTATTCTAATGCGGCTGGAGTAATTCCGCTAATTAGCGTTTTAACGGAAAAGGGAATGGCTCTCGGAACCGCTTTAGCCTTTATGATGGCAGTCACAGCTTTATCTTTACCAGAGTTTATGATTTTAAAGAAAATAATGAAGGTAAAATTGATAATAATTTTTG
>JALOQQ010000072.1 GCA_025453315.1 Planctomycetota bacterium | reverse complement strand
ACTAACCAAGTACCATCACCATTGTCTTTTAAAAGTTCGGCGCGATTATTTTTAGCCAAGGTTATAAAAGAACCAGGAGCCAAGTTCCTTCCTTTAATTAAACATTGCCATTTATTAGTTTGGAGCTCTATTATCTTTAATAAAAAAACTTCGGCCTTGCCACCACTAATTTTATTACCCAACAAGCGTGCCGGAAAAACTTTAGAATCATTAATTATTAAGACATCACCTTTTTTAAAATAATTTAGAATATTAAAAAAATAATCATGTTCCAAAGACTTTGTTTGACGATGTAAAACTAAAAGACGACAATGATCACGTGGTAAAACTGGTTCTTGAGCTATTAAATTATCTGGTAAATTAAAATCAAAATCGTTTAATTGCATACATTTAATTGTATAAATTCTATTTACTAAAAAATTAATTAATACTAGTTCATATGATGTCAATTTATGTAATCAATATTAATTAGCATATAAAGCATATGAGTTATATGGCTTTCTACAACTTAATAAGCTATAATTTAGCCTAATTATCCCATAAATTCTTTAATATTCCAATTATAACAAAATGCCTCGAGTAAATATTTAAAACTATTGACAAAAATATAAAAAGATTATAGTATAAAATATAAAATTGATCTATATAAAATTTAAAAAAAATATCTAAACAGTATAAAAACACGAACAATGGAAACTTTCCTGACATCAGAAAATGAATCCTGGCATCCAGAAAAAGGTCTGGCTAGGATAACCATTAATTCTCTAAAATTAATGGTATATTACTTAAGCGCTAAAAAGCTGCTCTTAGGGAAACCAATTTTTCTAACTGATGAAGAAAAAAAAGTAAAAAAATGTATCGCCCATAAAAACAAAAAAATGGTAGGGCTACATTTCTTTACTTGGGAATCTTCGCTCGAAGAAGCCGAGAAACAAGGTGTAAAGATTCCTTCTTTCTTGGAGTGGAGAGAATTAATGGATAAAATCCATTATGAAAAATATCCTAAAGTTAAAAAAGGATTTTCTGAAAATTATTTTGAACCACAAAATGTTCCACAGCCAATTAATGTCCTATTTAATGGCAAAATAATGAAAGAAGCTAATTCTTTTTGGACTGGTAAAAACACTTTGGGTGTTTGTTGTGCAATTTCTGTTCAAAAAAAGAAAACTAATGAAGTTTTAATTTTTGGAAAAGAAGTTTGGAAAAATAATTTTTTTCCGGTCATTGTAAAATAAAGTAAAATAATTATGTTTCATAATAAACAAAAACCTCAGCCCGTAAGCTGAGGTTTGTTTTATATTAACAAATATATTAAAAACAAATTAAAAAGGTATGTTAAATATTCAATTCACTTTAATCTAATAACTTTTCTTGCCCCTGTGGTTTAAAACCCAAATGTTTATAGGCTAAATTAGTAGCAATGCGACCACGGGCCGAACGATTTAAAAAACCAATTTGCATTAAATATGGTTCATAAACATCTTCAATTGTTTCCATATCTTCTCCGGTAGCGGCCGCTAAAGTGTTAATACCCACTGGACCACCAGCAAACTTATTAATAATTGCTTCCAAAATCTTTCTATCTACCCAATCTAAACCCAATTCATCTATTTCCAAAGCCAACAATGATTTATAACAAGTTTCTTCATCAATTGGACCACAACCAATAACTTCACAATAATCACGCACTCGTTTTAAAAGACGATTAGCGACACGTGGGGTTTGACGTGATCTTCTGGAAATAGCTTCGGCTGAACGCTCATCAATTTTAACTCCTAATATTTTAGCACTACGCTCCACGATTTTCTTAATATCCGGAGCTTCATAAAAATCTAAATGATGTATTAAGCCAAAACGATCGCGCAAAGGAGCAGATAATAAACTAGCCTTGGTGGTGGCGCCAATAATCGTAAAATGAGGAAGATCAAGACGTAGAGTTTTGGCTGACGGCCCTTTGCCAATAATAATATCTAGGGCATAATCTTCCATTGCTGGATACAAAATTTCTTCAATTGATTTATTTAAACGATGTATTTCATCAATAAATAAAACATCACCCTCAGAAAGATTAGTTAAAATAGCTGCTAAGTCTCCACCCTTTTCAATAGCTGGCCCAGAAGTAATTTTAATTCCCGAACCAATTTCATTGGCAATAATATAAGCTAAAGTAGTTTTGCCTAAACCCGGCGCGCCATACAATAAAACATGCTCTAAAACTTCGCCTCTTTTCTTGGCAGCGGCAATAGCAATATTTAAATTATTTTTTACTTTATCCTGACCAACATACTCAGTTAAAGTTTTTGGCCTCAAGGTTAAATCAAAAACATCCTCTTTTTTTTCAATAGGACTAATAACTCGATCTTCGTTGTTGCTTAATGGTGTTTTCATAAATAATTAATTTTCTGGTAAATCTCTAATAATATCTTAGTTCAATTCTATAACATCTAAGCTAAAATGGCTATAAGAAAAAACTTATCTACATAATATCAATAAAAATAAACTACCTCTTTCTAAACTCACAAATACCATTAAAATCACAATAATCGCAAAGTTGGCTAGGGGTAGGGGTAAAATTCATTTTTTTAATTTCGTTAATATAACTAATAATTTCTAATTTCAGTTTTTCAATTTCTTTCTCCTTACCCAAGAAACTTATTTTTTCGCCATTTTCTAAATAATAATAGCTAAGAGCAGAAACCTTAATACCAAAAACTTCTTCCATAACTATCTGATATAATATTAATTGACGTTTATCATCCCAGTCTATTTTTTCTTTAGGATTGCCGGTTTTATAATCTATTATTTCAATCGTGCCGTCGGCCAGCTTATCTACTCTATCAATTTTTCCCTTTAAAACATAATCACCAATTTTAACGGAAAAGTCCTTCTCCAAAAAATTAACCTGGGGCAAAGTATTTTCAGTAATTTTTTGCCAAAAAATATTTAAGGAATTTAGTCCTTTTTGTTTATATTTTTCACGCTCTGTCTTGCTATGATAACCATCATTTTGCCAATAATTTTCATATAATTCTAATAATTTTTTTTCATTAAACAAATTTTTATTCACCTCTCCCTTGGCGGCGCCAAATAAATCAGCTTGTAGTTTATTATTCCCGACCGTCAATGGTTTTAAAAACTCTTGTAAAACATTATGCATTACTCTACCAAAAATCAAACTAGGCTTATCGATTGGAACAGGAATCTTTAAAATAAAATTAAATTTATACTGTAAAGGACAAGTACTATAAGCCGCTAATTGGGAAAAAGAAAAACGATCTGGTAATTCATAAACTTCCGGCTTATTATCTACTTCACCGTTTTCTAATTTTATTAAATCTCTAAACAACTCATTGGCAGTTAAATCTAGACTTATTTCTCGACTATCTAAAGCCGCCTCTGGTACGAAGCGAGAAATTTTCTTTTCACTCGCGCCTCCATAATCGCGAGCGGCGGTTAAAAATAAAATATCTTTCGCACGAGTCATGGCTACATAAAAAAGACGACGCTCTTCTTCTAAATGAATATCCGAGCTAATTATAGTTTTTTCTCGAACTAAAGCTTCGGGAATAGAAATTCTTTCTCCACGATTAATAGAAGGAAAACGCTTATCCACTAAATTAACTACAAAAACATATTTAAACTCCAAGCCTTTAGCGGCGTGAACCGTCATAATTCTAACCGTATCAGCATCTTCATATTCTAATTGTAGGGCGCCTGATTCTCCGGCAGCCATTTCCATGTCTAAACGCTCCATAAAACCCTTAAGACGTAAATCTTTTTCCACTTCTTCGGCTTCTTTTATTTTTTTATAAAATTGATTAAGAAGAGAAAATAATTCTCTATCCCTATCATGATCCAAATATTTTACTAAGCCAGAATCATAAATAAACTGTACAAACAACTTACTGGGCTTGTCATTTTTAGCTAAAACCGAATGAGCATTAATAAGATTAAATAATCTATTAATATTTTTTACTGCTTCGGCGCTAACATTTGGTATAGCATTAATATTTTGCAGAGCCTCAAATAAAGACCAAACTTTACGATCGGCCATCTTGTTAATAGCCACTAATTCGCTATAAGAAACTTTAAAAACATCCATACTTAAGACACGAAATAAAGCCGAGGATTCATGATAATTGTCCAATAATTTTAAATAAGCAATACAATCTAAAATTATTGGTTTATAATATAAACCTTTTAAAGAAATAAACTGATTAGGAATATTATGTCGGCTTAATTCTTTAATAAACTTTTCCGACTGATCATTGGCACGAATTAAAATGGCGAAATCTGACCAATTTATTTCTCCACCCTGTTTATCTTTAAAAGCTTCTGGGTTATTATAAATTTCCAAAATTTTACTAGCCACAAAAGCCGCTTCTTCTTGATCGGTATTAAGATGATAAAATTGTACCGTTGGCAAAATATTGTTTTTCTTTTTTTCTTCAGAATCTTTAACCGAAATTAATTTCTTATCAATCTTTAATTTAGTTTCCAAACGGTTAGGGTTATTATTCTGAATAAAATTATAAGCCTGGTCCAAAATAGTCTGATTAGAACGATAATTTTTGGTCAAAACTACTTCCTTAGTTTTAGAATAGTCATCTTTAAATTGTAAAATATTAGAGATAGAAGCTCCTCTAAATTTATAAATACTTTGATCATCATCTCCCACCACCACTAAATTATTGTTTTTAGCCGACAACATTTTTACCAATTCATACTGCGCCCAATTAGTATCCTGAAATTCATCAACCATCACATATTTAAATTTCTGTTGATAAAATTTTAAAATATTAGGGCGTTCTTTAAAAAGTTTTAAAGTATAAGTAATTAAATCGCCAAAATCTAAAGCATTATTATCTAATAATAATTGATTATAAACATGAATAGCATTAGCTAACTCTTGTAAACGCTTCACTTCCATTTCGTCAATTATTTCACCATCATCAGTCTCTTTCTCACCCTCACTTTTCTTATCCTTTTTGCCTTTTTTCTTAGCACCACTTTTTACACCGCCAGACATCTGCTTATCCAAATTAGCTTCTAAACCTTCAGAATATTTCAAATATTCTTGGGCAATAATATTTTCATCTTTTAATCTGGAAAAATGTCTCAATAACTCATGAATAAACTTAGTGGGATTACCAAGCGGACGATAATAATCCAAATCTAAAGAATCAAGATTCTTTTTTAACAAAATCCATTGTTCAGTAGTATTTAATAATTTAAAGTCTGGGTTAAGTCCTTTTCTAAAATTAAATAGGCTAAACGATTAATAAGAACCGTGGTTTTTCCTGTTCCAGCTCCAGCCACAATTAAAAGAGGCCCATTTTCATGAGTTACGGCTTCTTTTTGCTCGTTATTTAAACTCTCTAATAATTTATTCATATTCTCATTATACTTGGGATATTAAAGAGGTGGAATATTGACAAAACTATACAAATCTATTTAATCACTATTATCTATTTAAATCTGCTTAATATTTTTTAACTCTTTCTATTTAATAACTCAACCTTATTGGGTTATTATTTCTTGTTGAACTATTTCCTTTTTAATTTCTTCTTCAATTTCAGACCATTTAATAAACTTATTAAGAAAATTTTTTTTATTATCACCCTTCATCAACTCTACAGCACTTTTTTTAGATAACAATGGAAAGAGATAAAAATGCCAACCCTTAGCATCGAACTGGGCACCAAGCGCTAAACCTTCTTGCGTATCAGAAGAAAAATACTGATCAAAAATAAAATTACCCAGGGAATAAAAAATAGCTTTACCCTTATATATTTCCATACCCTCAACAACATGCGGATGATGGCCAATTATTAAATCAGCGCCACTATCAATAAATTCATGTCCTATTTGTTTTTGTGAATCACCAAATTCATGTTGATATTCTGTACCCCAGTGAATATTTACTATTACTAAATCGGCCTCTTGTTTAGCTCGTTTAATAAGTTCATTAGCTTGTTCCTGATTAAAAATTCTATAAACCATACTAAAACCTAACATGGCTATTTTTTTATTGCCTCTTTGAATAATATTCAAAGAACAAGTTCCGACTTCACCATCAATACAACCAACAGAATCATAATTTATTTTTTTTAAATTATTTCTGGTTTCCTCAACTCCTTTATCGTTTTGATCGGAAAAATGATTATTAGCGGAACTAAAAAAACTAAAATTATATTTTTTTAATTGTTTTATTAATTCCGGGTCAAAAGCAAAATCATAAGCATACTGGGGTGAATAATGTTCGCCCTTATTAGTTACAGCACCCTCTAAATTAGCGGAAATAACATCAATACCAGACCAAAAACGATTTTCTTCACCGCTTAAATTTTTAAATAAATAATCTAAACCATTCTCTTTAATCTTTTCTCCCACATGACGATCTAGCATTAAATCACCAAAAAATAAAAAATTAATTGGCTCATTTTTTTCTCTTTCGCCTTTTTGAAAATAGAAAAAATTATGACTAGTGGTCGGAATATCTTCTTGTTTTAGTAATTTCCCGGAATTAGTCCAAAAAACTAAGTTAGATTTTTGCGCCCCAATTAAACTTAAATATTTTAAAACCGCATAAACAGAGGAAGGAGAATCAACTTCTAAATTCAACACCTTATTAAAAGAAAAGCTTTTAATAACTTCCTGACTTTTTAAATCATGAAAATCGGCTACTGCCACCGGCTGATAATGAGAAAAATCAACGCTAGCTAAAACTAAAGTTTTTTCCGGATTAACATTTTCTTTAATTCTTTGAGCTAATAAATCCAAAGCGGCTGGAGGGGTATCAACTTTCAAAGTAATGGCTAAAATTTTAGTTTGCGGTAAACTTTTTTTAATAAAAGGAACTAATCCAGAAATACCATGTTCACTTACAAAGACATTCTCTTGGGTTGTTAATTCTAGTTTATTAGCCAATTCTTCATCCACTTCTAATAAGCCATAAGGCGTATCCCAATTAGCTTTAGAAATAGTAATATTTTGCCTAGAAACTGAAAAGTGATCAGGAGAAATTAAAATAACGGTTTCGTAATTATTATTTTTTATATTTTCAAAATAAGCCGCCATACGACTTTTTACCATTAAGTGATGAGGCAAAACTCCACCATAAGTAAAATTATCTTGGGATAAACTATAATTATCATTTACTAAGGTCTTGGCCTCTGCTAAATATTTTGCCGAATTAGAGTAAGCTTCTTCATAAAAATTCAAATCTAGAGAATAAGACTGATGTTTTTCGCGTTCAAGATTACTAAATTCTTGATTATTTAATTTAGCAATTAAACCAGTGTATAATTTATTTTCTTCGATACTAGTTTTAAAATTATTAAACCAAAGTTTTTGCTCATTATTTTTATAAAATATAAACAAAAGACAAAACTGGCTGATAAGTAAAATTACCAGCCAGAGTAAAATTTTTCTTGTTTTGATTTTATTATCCATAGAATCTCTGTGCTTAACAAAAATAAACTACATTAAAAACTTAACTATATTCAGATTGCTATAATAAATTTTATTTTCTTAAAGCGCCTCCCCACTCCACAACCGTAAAGCCCTTTCTTTTTGGAGTTATTATTTTTTGTTCTGGAGCTTTTATTTCTTTATTTAACCCTTTATAATCCATAAATACTCTAATAACCGTATCGGGCTTAGGGTTAATTTTTAAGGGTGCTAAATAATTAAACTGTTCTTGGGGAACAAAAGTAATAAAGTAATAAGGTTTTTCTTGCATTCTCGGTAACCAAAAATCAATAAACTCATTATATTCTTTTTCTATTAATCCCAGCTGGATTAATTTTTCTATTAAGAAATTTTTCACTTCTTCCCTCTTTACTACAAACCCCTCGCTTGGCATTTGATAGTTCAAGCCTTTACCCTCCCAAAACAAATAAGGATAATTCTTTTTGTCACCATAATTATATATTTCACCATTTGGCTTAGCTAGGACTTTCCAACCATTATTATAAGCCGGTTCAGTTATTGAAAAACCGCCGCTAGGTTTTACTTCTACATTAACCCTAGTTTCTTTTTCTGGATATAAGTAAATTACTGGCTTACCACATTCAACGGCTGGAGTATATTTATTTTTAATAAAAGCGACAAAATCACCAAAAACATCCTGCCAATAAACGATTGGACGATCTTTTACGAAATCCTCAAAAGCAATCTTCTCTTTTCCTTCACCCGGATAATACAGATCATACATGTCCTCAAGTAAGCTAGAGTCATTTAAATCTTTTAAATTTTTATCTTTTAATTCATAAATAACTTGACCATCAAAACTTTCTCCCACCTTTTGTAATTGTTTTTCAGAATCAGTAATATAACTAACATAATTCAAACAACCACTTCCACCACAAGAAGACATGTTTCTCGTATTATATTCTTCCTTATTCTCCCTACCATCCAACCACTTAATCCTTAATATTTGGGGGCTTTGACCATAACCAGAATAATTTACTTTGCTTAAATCAACGAAAGATAATTTTGGTACATAATTATTAATCATTCCATCTTTAGCTATCATAAAAAAACATCGATTGGTTCTATTTTTATAAAGCGCACCTTCTTTCAAGCTTAAAAGTTTATAATAATCAGCAAAATCCAAAGAAGAAATATTCTTAGGAAATTGATCATTGGTTTTAATTAACTCTACGGAAGAATTATTAACATTAACCGTTAGGTTGGAAAAGTTTCCTAAATTATTTATGGTTATTTTTTTATTCCAAAACAATTCATACTTACTACCAAAAAATTCCTTTAAACTATCAATATATTCTTCAGTGTTATAAATATTTAAAAAAATAAGTTTATTGTCGTTTTTAATAGCATGGATAGAGCCATTGGCACAGGGGCCGCCGCAAGCCAACTCTATTAAATAAAAATTATTATCCTTATATAATCCGTTATTAATTTTACCTAAATTATAAACTCCCAGTAAACCACGATCAATAAAACCCAATAAAGGGGACTGGGTTACTTGATCTTCATTGGATAAAAGTTCTTCTCTAGCCTCTTTAGGCTCTTGCCAATCTATATTTAAACTACCAGTAGTTCTCTCTTCTTTAATTATTATTTTAGATAAATCCTTTTTTTCTTCTACTCCATTTTCAGTATTAATTGTTTGTACTTCTTCCGTATTAACAGTTTCTCCCGTATTTAAACCTTCTCCACTATTAGTGTTAACCGTTTCGGAAACGGAATTCTGATTAATAGCCTCGTTATCAGAGATATTAGCCGAGAGATTGTTTTGTTTATTGTCATTATTCTTGTT
>JALOQQ010000071.1 GCA_025453315.1 Planctomycetota bacterium | reverse complement strand
GCTCAGCCAGCTGATCTTTATGTTAATGATGCTTTTGCTGTTTGTCATCGTGAGCAGGCTTCGGTTGGTGCTATTAAAAAGTTTTTACCAGCTTATGCCGGTTTATTATTAACTCAAGAAGTAGAAAGTTTAAATAAAGTATTAAAACCAAAGAAACCATTGGTTTCTATTATTGGTGGTTCTAAAATTAGCACCAAGGCTCCTTTAGTTAAAAAGCTTTATGCCCAATCCAATCATCTTTTAATTGGCGGCGCTTTAGCTAATAATTTTTTCTTAGCCTGCGGTTATGAAGTCGGCAAGTCGCTAATTGATAAAGACAGTATTGCTTTTGCAAAAAAATATTTTAGTAAAAGCAAGCGCGATAAAAAGATTATTTTACCTATTGATGTGGTAGTGCGAAATGATAAGAAAAAAGTGACTGTAAAAAAACTGACAGCTATTGCTAAAAATGACATGATTTTAGATATCGGCCCAGAAAGTATTAGCTTGTTCGCTATTTATATTAAGAAGGCCCAGACTTTAGCTTGGAATGGTCCGATGGGTAAATTTGAAGAAGATAGTTTTAAGCACGGTACTTTGGCAGTGGCTCGTTTAATTGCTACTCGTTCCACTGGTCATGCTTTTGGTGTTGTTGGCGGTGGCGAGACGGTTGAAGTTTTAAAAATGTCTAAAATGTTTGAATATGTTGATTGGGTTTCCACTGGTGGTGGCGCTATGCTTTCTTATTTGGGCGGTGAAAAAATGCCTGGTTTAAAGGGAATAGTTAACTAATTTGGTACCAACTATAACTAATTTGGTACCAACTATAACTAATTTGGTACCAACTATAACTAGATATTGTTAAAAAGTTATATCTATAGACTATGAAAATAAAAGAAATTACAGCTCGTGAAATATTAGATTCTCAAGGCGTACCCACTATTGAGGCCAGAGTTATTTTGGAAAACGGTCTTAGCGCTAAAGCCTCTGTGGCAAATGGTTTTTTAGTTTCTGACGAAGCAAAACATTTTATTGATGGTGAGTCTTCGCGTTATGGTGGTCGAGGAGTTCTAAGAGCGATAGCTAAAATTCAAGAAAAAATCGCTCCGCAATTAATTGAACAGGAAATAATGGAACAAGAAAAAATTGATGAAATTCTTTTAGCATTTTATAATAGTAAAGAAAAAATAGGAGTAAATGCTATTTTTCCTCTTTCCGTTGCCTGTGCACGTGTGGCCGCCTTAGCTAAAGGTCAGGAATTGTTTACTTATCTTTCTTTAGCTAAGAAAAATATTATACCTAAACCGATTTTTACTATGTTTAATGGTGGTCGTTATGCCGATACTAATTTAGATTTTCAGGAATTAATGTTGGTGCCAGTAGCTGAAAAAAAATGTTCAGAAAATGTTGCTATGGGTGCGGCGATCTTTGAACAGTTGGGGGAGATTTTAAAACAAGCTGGCTATGATACTGACACTGGTACAATTGGTGCTTATGCTCCAGACATTGATTCTACTATTCAAGCTTTAGAACTTATTTTGGCCTCTGCTATTAGATCTGGTTATAATCCAGGCGAGGAAATTGCCCTAGGTATTGATGTTGGATCTTCCTTGTTATTTGATCCTATTACTAAGCGCTATATTTTTTCTTTAGATCAAGCTTATTTTTCCGCTCAAACTTTAAGTTCTCTTTATCGGGAATGGTTGAGTAAATTTCCTTTAGTTTTATTAGAAGATCCTTTTGTGGCAACAGAAAAAGATTCTTGGCGTTCTTTAACGGCAGAATTGGGGAAGGAAATGCTGATTGCTGGTGATGATCTTTTTGCCGGAGATATTAAAAAATTTAAAGCCGCTAAAGAAGAAAATTTAGTTAATACTTTAGTATTGAAACCCGATCAATGTTTAACGGTTACCGGGGCTTTATCTTTAGCCGCTTTAGCTAAAAAACAAGGTTATAAAATAATTGTTTCCGAAAGAAATGGCGAGACTAATGATGATTTTATTGCTGATTTTGCGGTCGCTATTTCAGCTGACTATCTTAAGGCCGGCGCCTTAAGAAGGGGGGAGCGTTTAGCTAAATATAATAGATTAATGGAAATTGAGAACCAATTATATGGTAAGAAATAAAAAAAAATCAGTATTAGATAATCAAAAAGAGCTTAAATCAATTAACCCAGAGTTTAAAGAGTTGGAGCCTAAAAGTTTGGACTCTGGCAATTTAGAAAATAAAAATTCAGAACTTGAAAATTCAGAAGATGAAAATAGTAAACCTGAAGAATTAGAAAGTGAAGATTTAAAAATACAAGAACCAGAAATTTCAAAAAAAATAATAAGAAGACCACTAGTATTAATTTTGGCTGATGGGTGGGGAATAGCTTCACTGAGCGAAGCCAATGCTCTTTATTTAGCCGATATGGCCGAGGCTAAAAAAATAATTTCTCATTATCCTAGTACAATTCTGCGTTCTTCTGACGAACCTTTATCATTGCGTTATGCCACCTTGGGTTTGGGTCGAGAATTAAAAGAACTTTCTGAAATACAAGAAACAGATTTAAGTTTAGGACAGATATTAGCTCAGCATGAAAAAAAACAACTTTATTTAGCTGAGAGTGAAAAATTTTCTCTGCTTAGCAGTTATTTTAATTATCCAGCTTATTATTTTGACTTGCCAAAATTTAGTGAAGAAATTGTTGTTTCCTCGCCAACTGAAGATTATCAGAAAAATCCAGCCATGAGTACGACCGAAATTGTTAAGATTGCTTTGGAGAAAATTAAGGAAGGTGATTATGATTTTATTGCTATTAGTTTGGCTAATATTGATGAGGTAGCTAAAAGCGGCGACCTTTCTGCTCTGCGTGAAGCGATTGAAACTGTAGATGGGGCTTTGCAAAAAATTAGTGAAGCTGTTCTTCTAAAAGAGGGAGCTTTGTTAATAAGTGCTGTTGCTGGTTGGGCCGAACAGTTTACTGATTTAAGAACCAATCTTATTAGTAAGGAATATTCTAGTAACCCCGTACCTTTTTTATTAGTAGCCAAAGAATATGGTGGACAAAATATTGGTTGGGAAGATGCTCCAGACGGTGACCTAAGTTTACTGCAACCCCTGGGGTCTTTGAGCGATGTTGCTCCAACTATTTTGCATCTACTAGGAATAAAAAAGCCGGAAGCGATGTCCGGAAAAAGTTTAGTTGAATAATTTTTATGAATAAGAAAAAATATCTAATTATTATTTTAGCGGTTATTGTGATTGTCGGCGCTTATCTGTATTTTTCTAATGCCTATATTTATCACCATATTAAGTCGGCTAATTTAAGTGCTTCAGATAGTGCTAATAAAACTTATATTATGGGCAATAAAAATAGATTACAAAGTTTAGTTTATGTTGCTTTGGGTGATAGTTTAACTTCTGGTGTTGGTACTAATAAATATGAAGAATCTTTCCCTTATTTAGTAGCTGAAAAATTAGCTAAAGATAATAAGGTTGTTTTTAAACATTTTTCTTATCCCGGTGATCGCACCAGCGATTTAATAAATAAGTTTCTCACTCCGGCTATTGCTGAAAAACCAGATTTAGTTACTCTGCTGATAGGTACTAATGACATGCATGGTCGTGTCGGTAAAGAAGTTTTTGAAAATAATTATGAACAGATTTTAGCTCGTTTAAGAAAGGAAACTAGTGCCAGAATTTATGTTGTTAGTGTTCCTTTTTTAGGATCAAATACTTTAATTTTACCTCCAGACAGCTATTATTTTGATCAAGAAACTAAAGCTTATAATGAGATTATTAAAAAATTGGCTCAAAAATATAAAGTTAATTATATCGATATTGCTACGCCGACGGCTGCTTTATTTAAACAAAATGGACCGCATTATGCCGCTGATTCCTTTCATCCTTCAGCTGCCGGTTATCAGCTCTGGGCGAAAATAATTTATGATAGTATCAATCACTAATGCTGTTACAGCGACCATAATTTTTGTTATCATCTTTTTACTCTTTTTCTTAATTTCTATTCGTCGTCGTCAGGATAAGGAATTATTTCCCAATTCCGTCTCCCAGGAATTAAAGGGTATTGCTATTCTAACCGTGGTTTTTTCTCATGTCGGTTATTTTTTGATGAGTGACACACGTTTTCTTTATCCTTTTACCACCTTGGCTGGTGTAGGGGTTAATTTGTTTTTGTTTCTCTCGGGCTATGGTTTGGTAGTTAGTTCTTTAAAAAAGAATTTGTCAGTTTTAGCTTTCTATAAGTATCGACTTTTAAAATTATTTTTTCCGTTTTGGATTATTTTAGGTTTATTTTTTCTCTTAGATTTTTTTATTTTAAAAATGGATTACGGCTGGGTTTATGTTTTACGTTCTTTTATTGGTTATTTCCCACACGCCGATTTATATCAAGATGTTAATTCTCCTTTATGGTATTTTACTTTCATTCTATTTTATTATTTTCTTTTTCCTTTAGTTTTCTTTAAAAAGAAACCCTGGCTTTCCGCTTTATTAGTGTTTAGTATTAGCTACTTTTTGATACAGACAAAATTAGCCACCATTGTTGGCACCTCTTATATGTATAATGTTCACTTATTGGCTTTTCCTTTAGGCATGCTTTTAGCTAGTTTAATAGCTTTTCCAAATAAAATAGCGGTTACTTTGCAAAATATAATAAGTGTTTTTCAAAATAGATTTAAACAGAAGATTAACTCAGAAAAATTCTTTTATTATCTTAAAAATATTATTTATTATTTATTAATAGCAGTGTTGGCTTTAGTTATTTGGTATACGGCCATAAACTCCGGAGTTGGCTCTACGCCAATAAAAGAAGAGTTAATTAGTTTAGTAACGGTTTTTGCTTTTACCTTGCTTTTTATTATTAAAAGAATTGAATTTAAATTATTATCTCTTTTTGGTTTATATTCTTATGAAATATATTTACTACACTGGCCGCTCATGTATCGCTATGATTTTGTTTTTAAGTACTTGCCTCCTTGGTTAGCAATGCTTGTTTATTTGGCCTTGTTTGTTGGTCTGAGCTGGGGATTAAAAAAGCTAATTGACGTTTTAGCTAACCTAAAATTTGGACAAACCAAGAAGCTGTCCCAATAATATAAAAGACTTACAAAAAGACTATCTCGAGATAGTCTTTTTTTTGTATTGTTTAGTTAAGAAAAATTAAAGCAAGTAATATCCCAGTATTCCCACCACAATTCCAATAAGAGCGCCGACTAAAACTTGGGCTGGTGTGTGGCCGATTTTTTCTAACATCTTTGGTACGCTGTCTTCCATTAAGTCATCTTCTTTTAAATCTTTAACAATAGTGTTTAAAGCCTTACCATGTTGACCAAGATAATTGCGTAAACGAATAGCATCATTTACTACAATAAAGGCAAAGATTTTTAAAAACGTGGCGTATGTTAAAAATTATTACAAGCTATTTTACTTTGAAAAAGATGAGACAAGTATTTTCGGTGAAGGGCTGCCGCGACTCGAACAGCCG
>JALOQQ010000070.1 GCA_025453315.1 Planctomycetota bacterium | reverse complement strand
AGTACTATGAGGTTTACCAAATTAAAGCTAAGGCTGTTTTAAATTTATTTGAACAGAACCTAGTTTCTCGCCTCGCTGCTTTAGATTCTTGGTTTAGCAAAAAAAGCGGTCGTGAAGCAGTTAATATTGCTTTGGATTTTATAGAATTATTAGAAGGTATTACTCGTGACTTTATGTTACTGAGTAATAATCAAAACGATATCTTACAGCATGGCTTTTTGGGGCAAGATTTAAAAAAAATAATTTCCGAAGTGATAAGGAAAAAAGGTGGTCAAGAATATTTGTTGAACATTTTTGCTAAAATTCAGGAAGCGAGAACTTATTTAGCCGCTAATGTTAACCCTCGTTCGGTATTGGATAATGTTTTAATTTATTTATAATTAAAGCTCCAAAATTATTTTGTTTAAATTAAAATAGATTTTTATAATTTTATTTAAATAATTAAAATAAATAAAATATATGTTTACTAAAATAAAATTAAGTTTGTTGTTTCTATTAACTGTTTTTATTATTTCCGGTTGTTCAATTAGTCTAAAAACTAAGGGCGGAGGTGGTAATGATGGTGGTCTTTTTGTGTCCGCTAACAAAGGCGCTACTTGGAAGCAAGATGTTTTAATGCCTAGTATTGGTGGTACACCTAATAATATTGGCTTTGTTAGTGCTAATGTTTTAGCCTTAGATCCTAGCGATAGTAATGCTATTTATTTAGGTACCTCTGATTATGGTTTGTATTATACTTATAATTTGGCCAGTGGTTGGCAAAAAGCTAAGTTAAGCGACGTTACTATTAATGACGTAATTATTGACCCTAATGATAAGTGTAATATTTATGTCGCCCTTACTAATAAGATCATGCAATCAACCGATTGTAATCGTAGTTACAATCAGATATATTTTGATAGCAACACTGGCGTTTCTATTACGGCTGTGGCTGTAGACCATTATAATAGTCAATTAGTTTATATTGGTACTTCACGCGGTGATTTAATTAAGAGCTATGATCGTGGTAAAAGTTGGACCCCAGTTTATCGTTTAAATGAAGGTATAAAAGAAATTGTTTTAAATCCTAAAGATAGTCGTCAAGCTTTTGTAGCTACGGAAAAGACTAGCTTATTTAAATTTTCTTTTGGTAGCGATAGTCCACAAAATTTATTCAATCCAGCTAATATAGTTGATTTTAGTAATAACATTAAAGCTTTAAATATCGGCGATGCTTTTAGAACTTTAACTATTAATTTAGATGGTTCAATCTTCTTGGCTACTAGTCGTGTTATTTTAAAATCTGAAGATGGTGGAAATAATTGGGAAAAGTTAAAAATAATCACCCCGGAAAATGAAGCCGCTATTAACACTTTAGCGGTTAACCCTAAGAATCCCAAAGAGATTTATTATGCTACCAATACGACTTTTTTCCGTACCTCTGATGGCGGTGGCGCTTGGAGCACTATTAGTATGCCAAGTACACGCGCCGCTTCGGCTTTAGTAGTTGACTTCGATAATCCTAATAATGTTTTCTTGGGCGTGAAGAAGATAAAGAATTAAAGAAGGGAAAAGATAAAAAAATCGTAATATTAAGTAGGTATTATTTAAATTAATATAAAAATAAAAAATATGAATCAATACATTCAAAACAAACAAACAGAATTTAATGGCTTAGTAGATTTTTTTAAAAAAGAAATTTCTTCTTTACGCACTGGTCGTGCTAATCCAGCACTTTTAGAAAATGTTAAAGTTGAAGCCTATGGTGTTATTAATCCAATTAATGCCGTTGGCAATGTCAATGTTGTTGACGCTTCTAGTTTAACTATTACCCCTTGGGATAAGAGCGTTACTAAAAATATTGAGAAAGCTTTGGTAGAAGCTAATTTGGGTTTGGGCATTGTTAATGAAGGCGATAAAATACGTTTAACCGTGCCAGCCATGACCGAAGAGAATAGAAAAGATTTGGTTAAAAAACTAAACGAACGCCAAGAAAAAGTTAAAATTTCTTTGCGCCAATTACGTGATGAAGTGAAGGGCGCTATTGAAGATGCCGAAAAAAATAAAGAAATTAATGAAGACGATAAATTTCGTTTTATTAAAGAATTGGATGAAGAGGTTACTACTATTACCACTCAAATTAAGGATTTAAGGGATAAAAAAGAGTCCGATATAATGAGTATTTAATTTAAGAATTACTGAGTTTAGTTGTTAATGATAATTTAATTATTACAGCTATTTCTTATTATTTATGTTTACTGTTATTGTTTTTTTAATAGTTCTTAGTGTCTTGGTATTTGCTCATGAGTTAGGACACTTTTGGACAGCTCGTAAATTAGGTGTTAAGGCTGAAGAATTTGGTTTTGGTTTTCCACCGAGAATTTTTGGTTTTTATAAAGATAAAAATGGTAAATGGAAAAAGGTTTGGGGTAGAAAAGAAGTTCTTGATGCCCAAGATACTATTTATTCTGTTAATGCTATTCCTTTAGGCGGTTTTGTGAAAATAAAAGGAGAAAATGGTGATGGTAAAGAAGATAAAGATAGTTTTGCACACAAGAAAATTTGGCAGAGGGCTCTTATTTTAGCCGCCGGCGTATTAATGAACATAGTTTTAGCCATTGTTTTATTTTCCTGGGCTTTTATGGTTAATTCTCCTCGGCCTTTGGATGGCGTTAGTTCTAAACTTAATATCTCTGACCATCAGGTGAAAATTTTTCAAGTATTACCAAACACTCCAGCTCAAAAAGCTAATTTACAGTCGGCCGATGTCCTTAAAAAAATTAATGGCCAGGAAATAGTTACCTTAAAAGATTTATATAAAAGTTTAGAAGGACAGGCTGGCAAAGAAATAAGTATTCAAATTAAACGTGGTGTCGAAGAAAAAGAAATTAAAATCACACCAACTTTTAATCCTTCTACTAATTCAACTGTTATTGGCACTTCTGTTGTTGAGGTGGGGGTAGTTAGTTATCCCTGGTATTTGGCTATTTGGGAGGGAATAAAAACTACCGGTATAGTTTTATGGTCTATTCTGTATGGTTTTGTTCTTTTATTTAAAGCTTTATTTACTGGCGCTGGAGCCAGCTTATCTTTAGCCGGACCAATTGGGATTGCTGATTTAACCGGACAAGCTGCTCGTTTAGGTTTAGTTTATTTATTAAATTTTACTGCTCTTTTATCTCTTAATTTGGCAGTATTAAATATTCTTCCTTTACCCGCTTTAGACGGTGGCAGAATATTGTTTTTACTTATTGAAAAGATAAAAGGCAAACCAGTGAAAAAAGAAACCGAAGCGATTATTCATAATATTGGCTTTCTTTTGTTAATGTTATTAGTGTTATTTGTTACTTTTAAGGATGTGGGCAATTTACTTCATAAGTAATGATTAATAGAAAATGTTGAAAAAGTTATTAGATTAATAATGATTGATTCTAAAAATAAAACAAAAACAGTTCATTATTGAGCTGTTTTTTTGATCTGGAAAAAAATCTATTTTTCTGCTATAATAAAGGTATTACAATTAACTTTAATTATATGAAAATCCAACTACAAGCCAACAAGATTGCTTTAACCGAAGAGATTAAAAATTATGTACAGACCAAGGTGGATATGTTAGATAAATATTTAGGAAATTTAGTAGCCACCAATTGTGATGTTGATTTGTCCTTGGATTCTAATAGTCATCAAAAAGGTGAAATGTATAAAGTAGAAATTAACTTGGTAGTTCCCGGACAATTATTACATGTTGAAAAAGTCGAAGATCAGCTTTTGAAAGCAGTGGATAAAGCCAAAGATCATATGGCCGAAGTTATTAAAGAACATAAAGGAAAATTAATTGATAAGCACAGAAATTAAAAATAAAAAATTGCCCTTTAAGGCAATTTTTTTTATTTAAAATAAAGACTTTCGTCAATATTGACAGTCTTTTTTTTAATGCTAAAATAGACTTAGCAATTTAACGTTTAGAGTGCTAAATGATTAATAAATAGCCTTATATTATCAGTATTTATGGCTTTTATTAATTTTTCTAAATTACTATTTATAAAATAATTTTTTAGATAATTATAATTAATTTTTCCAAAAAACATTAAGGCTATTGTTTTGCGGAAAAAAATAAAAATATGAACTTAAAACCCTTGCATGATTACGTGGTTGTTAAACCACTAGTTGCCGAAACTACAACTAAATTCGGCATTGTTTTGCCAGACACTATTGATAAAGAAAAGCCAGAGAAGGGTGAAATTATTGCTGTGGGCGCTGGCAAGATTTTAGATAATGGCCAATTAAGTCCTTTGGCAGTTAAAGTTGGTGATAAGGTAATGTTTAGAAAATATTCACCAGATGAAATTAAAATTGAAGGACAAGAATATTTAGTAATTAAAGAAACTGATATTATGATGATTTTAGAATAAATTTTAAAAGTATCATAATGTTATTAATTTATTTTAAAAATTAGGAAATATAGTTTTAATAAAATAATAATTAGCATTTTCCAATCATAAGTTGGAAAAACATAAATATATGGCAAAACAAATTATTTTTGACGAGAAGGCTCGTTTAGCTTTAAAGAATGGCGTTGATAAATTAGCTAACGCTGTTAAGGTTACTCTTGGCCCCAAGGGTAGAAATGTAGTTATTGATAAAAATTATGGTTCACCAATTATTACTAAAGACGGTGTTACGGTGGCCAAGGAAATTGAATTAGAAGATAAGTTTGAAAATATTGGTGCCTCTATTGTTAAAGAAGTGGCCTCGAAAACTAATGATGTGGCTGGCGATGGTACAACCAGTGCTACGGTTTTGGCTCAAGCTATGATTAATGAAGGCATTAAGCTAGTTAGCTCTGGTGTTAATCCGATTGATATTAGACAGGGAATGGAAAAGAAAGTGGCCGAGATAATTAGGGATTTAAAAAAGATGAGCAAGAAAATATCTACTAAAGAAGAGATTGCTCAGGTAGCTTCTATTTCCGCTAACGATAAAGAAATTGGTAATATTATTGCTGAAGCTATGGAAAGCGTTGGTAAAGATGGTGTTATCACTGTTGAAGAAGGACAATCTTTCGGTGTTGAAAAGGAAGTAGTAGAGGGTATGCAATTTGATAAAGGCTATGTTTCTCCTTACATGATTACCAATAGTGAGGCCATGAGAGCAGAAGTTGAAAATCCTTATATTTTAATTACTGATAAAAAAATTACTTCTATTCAAGAAATATTACCTCTTTTAGAAAAAGTAGTTCAATCTGGTAAAAAAGATATTGTAATTATTGCTGAAGAAATCGAGGGTGAAGCTCTAGCTACTTTTGTGGTTAACAAGTTGCGTGGCACTTTTAATGTTTTAGGAATTAAGGCCCCTGGTTTTGGTGATAGAAGAAAGGCTATGTTAGAAGACATCGCTGTTTTAACTGGTGCTCGCGTTATTTCTGAAGAAATTGGTTTAAAATTAGATGGTGCTGAATTAACTGATTTGGGACAAGCTCGTCGTGTAATTTCTTCTAAAGATAATACCACTATTATTGATGGTAAGGGCGATGAAAAAAAGATTAAAGCCCGTGTTGAGCAAATTAAAAAAG
>JALOQQ010000069.1 GCA_025453315.1 Planctomycetota bacterium | reverse complement strand
ATAATAGCGGCGGAAATTTTATTGCTGCCAGTATTTCTAAAAGGCAATGTTTTTTGTTTAATTTTTATTAGTACTCATTAGTTTATTATATTTAAGTTAGCTGGTATTAAAGTTAAAATAAATACTGAAATAAATTTTAGTAATTTGTAGTAATAATAGAATAGTTAAATTAATATTGTTTTTCACTTAGATTGCTTTTTATCGTCTAAAGTGCTATAATAAGATTGCTACGGCTGTTTATAATAGAGTAGTTTTGTTTAATATTAGCGTTTTTTATTGCTATTGACTATGAAAAAACCTGTTATTGATTTAAAGAAATTTTTTGCCCTTACTTTTGAGTTGGTAAAAATAGTAGCTATTTGTTTGGCTATTGTTTTGCCAGTTAAATATTTTTTAATTCAGCCATTTTGTGTAAAGGGTAGTTCCATGGAACCAAACTTTCATGATTTTGAATATTTGATTATTGATGAATTAAGCTATCGTTTTAAAATTCCAGTCCGCGGCGAAGTTATTGTTTTTCGTTACCCAGAGAATCCTAAGGAATATTTTATTAAACGTGTTATTGGTTTGCCTGGAGAAACAGTGGAAATTAAGAATGGACACGTTTATATTAAAAATCAGGAGAAGCCAAATGGATTTGTTTTACAAGAAGATTATATTCCTAAAAATGTTATGACCGAGCCTCGTGGTGGTGAAGATTATGCCATCACTCTAACCGCAGATCAATATTTTGTTTTAGGAGATAATCGAGAATTTTCTAAAGACTCTCGTTATTTCGGTCCAGTTGATAAAAATTTTGTTATTGGTCGGGTTTTCTTTAGAGGTTTTCCTTTTAGCCGTATTCAAGTGTTTAATGAAAATCCACAGTATCCAGTTAATTAATTTATTTATTTAATGGCGATGGCTTAATTAGTCCATCATCATAATTATGTTGAAAAAAATGAAAAGAGAAAAAACTAGGTCTAGTAAACCCTCTGAGCCTAAATTGGAAAAACGGACCGCTAAGGCCATTTCGCGTTTGTTGGGTATGAAAGATATTGTACCGCCAGAGAATAAATATTTTGAATTTATTCATAATACCATGGCCGAGGTAGCCAACCTTTATAGTTTTAGTCGTTTAGAAACTCCAGTCATGGAAAATTTTGATCTTTATAAGAAATTGTATCGCGATGGTTCAACTAAACATATTTATTCAGTAGTTGGTGAGAAAAATGAAAAGATTGCTCTACGTCCGGATTTAACCCTGGGAGCTATTAGGGCTTTTATTGAACATAACTTAATTGAATTGCCACAACCAACCAGAATATATTCTTTAGGACCAATTTTTCATAATGACCGTTTAAAAAATGGTTATTATCGCCAATCTAATCAATTTAATTTACAGATTTTGGGAGAAAACAGCCCTATGTCTGAAGCATTATTAATTTATATTGCCGGTTCTTTACTTCAACAATTTGGTATTGATTATCAGGTGCAAATTAATAGCTTGGGCACGGTTGAAGTGCGTCGCGAATACGCTTCTAAATTAGCCGCTTTCTATCGTGAACGTGGTCGTAAAACTAAACTTTGCAATGAATGTAAAAAGAATTTACAAAAGAATGTTTTGTGTCTATTAGATTGTAAAGAAGATGAATGCGTTAAGATTAGAGAAGAAGCTCCACAAATTGCTAATTTTTTAAGTGAAGATAGTAAAAATTATTTTGCCAAAGTTTTAGAATATTTAGATGAATTTAATATTAACTATAATTTTAATCCTTATTTGATGAGAAGCTTTGGTTATTATGATGAAACCATTTTTGAATTTTGGCCTACGGCCGAAAATGGTGCTTTAGGAAAATTCTCTTTAGCCGGTGGTGGTCGTTATAATAATTTAGTTGAACAACTTGGTGGTAGATCAATGTCAGCTGTTGGTTTGTCAATGGGATTAGAAAGAATTGTTAATAAAATGAAAGATCGTGCTTTGGAAAAT
Source organism: Planctomycetota bacterium (assembly GCA_025453315.1). GTDB lineage: Bacteria > Patescibacteriota > Patescibacteriia > Patescibacteriales > UBA12465 > JALOQQ01. The sequence goes on along the minus strand of JALOQQ010000069.1, from coordinate 3,595 downwards.
AAAAAAGCCGAAAAGAACTTAGTTTTTATTGCTCAATTAAGTGATCAAGCCAAAATAAAAGCCTTACGTCTTTTTGAAGATTTACGCCAGTATGGTTTTAATGTTAAACAATCGTTGGTAGTTAATAGTTTAAAAATACAGTTAGAAGAAGCTAATGTTTTGCAATCTAAAATTGCTTTAATCATGGGCAAAAAAGAAGTGGTTGATGAAACGGTTTTATTTAGAGATATGGAATCTGGAGTGCAAGAAGTGGTTTCTTTTAAGAAGATAAAGGAAAAATTAGAAAAAAGATTTAGAGACTCGGTTGTTTAAAACCTTGCTTCTTTTTTCAGAATATGATAAGAACAATTATTATTAATTATATAGAAAGGAAGGTGTTATATGGCAGACTTTAAACGCAAGCCAGGTGAAAGTTTTGAAAGCTTTCTCAGAAAATTTAAGAAGGGCTTAAAGAATAGTAAAAGACTTGAGACAGCAAGAGAAAAACAATTCCATGCCAAAAAAGAAACAAAAAGAATTAGAAAGCTCAAAGCTTTAACTGGTTTAAAATTGCGCAAAGAGCGCGAATATTTACGCAAGACTGGTAAATTACCAGAAGAGGGAATGAATAACTAATTTTTTTAGATGTTTTTGGTGTTTTAAATTAGTTTACGGTAAAGATAAAAATAAAAAGTTACGAAAGAATATTTTTTCAAAAAATCACTTAGTAAGTGATTTTTTGTTTTTTATTTAACACTTAGACATTAAGCCAATAGCTTCTATGCGGTTTTAATTAGCTACTTTTAATAATTATTTTCGTAAAAAGAAATCTTTAATATTCTTTAAAGTGGATGGTTTAGCAAATTGTCTTATTCTATCGCGAGCGTGTTTGGTCTTAACAAATTTAAGCCAGTCGCGATTAGGATATTGGCGATTTTTTTCAATAATAATTTCTACCATATCGCCATTTTTTAATTCTTGATCAATGGTCGTTATTTTTTCATTTATTCTGGCGCCAACCGCCTTATTGCCAATATCAGTGTGAACTGCATAAGCAAAATCTATTGGTGTAGAAGATTCGGGTAATTCAAAAACATCGCCCTTGGGAGAGAAGACAAAAATTCTATTACGAAAAAGATCAATCTTTGCTTCTTTAATAAAATTATTAGTGTCCTTCATGTCTTTTTGTAACATGACAATATCTTTAATCCAGGCTGGCTGATGTTTTATGGTGTCATCGTTATGCATTTTAGCTTTATAATACCAGTGAGCCGCTAAACCATAAATTGATTCTTCATTCATTTCCTGTGTTCTTATTTGGAATTCAGTTGATTTTCCTTCGGGACCAAAAACAGTGGTATGTAAGCTACGGTAACCATTGGGTTTTGGCATAGCAATATAATCTTTAAAACGTTCTTGTTGTGGACGCCAAGTACTATGAATAATACCCAAAACTTTGTAACAATCATCAATAGTTGGCACAATAATTCTAACCGCAAATACGTCATAAATCTCGTTAAATTTACGGTTTTTAGCGCGCATTTTTTGCCAAATACTGTATAAGTGTTTAAAGCGCATCTCCATATTATAGCCAATGCTGGCCACCTCTAGTTTACTAACCAGTTCATTTTTTACTTTTAAAAAGAATTGATTGCGTTCCGCTTTTTTTTCTACTTCATATTTATGTTCTAGCTTGGCAAATTCATCTGGATAAAGACATTTAAAACAAATATCATCCATTTGCCATTTTAAGCGCCACATTCCTAAGAGCCCGGCAATGGGTGAATAAATTTCCAAAGTTTCTTTAGCAATTCTAATTTGTTTTTCGTGAGGCAAGTATTCAATGGTGCGTAAATTATGAATACGATCGCAGAATTTAATAAAAATAACTCGTACGTCCTGAGCCATGGCTAAAAACATTTTTTTTAAATTTTCACGATAACGTTCAATGCCACGATATTTTATTTTTCCCAACTTGGTAATGCCGGCTACCAAAAAAGCAATTTCTGAACCAAAATTTTTTTTAATATCATCAATATTATAGCTAGTATCTTCCGGAACATCATGTAATAATCCGGCGACAATAGTTTCTAAGTCGGCCTTAATCTGTGTCAGCATGAAAGCGGTGTGAAGAGGGTGTTGAATGTAGGGCTCTCCGCTTTTTCTGGTTTGACCGCGATGAGCTTCTTCAGCAAATTCATAAGCCAAAAGTAATAAAGTGGTATCACTCTCTGGATGATTATGGGCAAATTTTTTTATTATCAAATCAATAGTCATAGCCCTTGTTATCTTATTAGTTTTTATGGTATATTAATATTACTGAAAAGGAAGAGATTAAGAACTTATTTCTGTTTTAAATTGTATCTTAAAAAGGCCCTCTAGTCAAAGAAAAAACACTAAGACTATTACCTAAACGTAACGTTTTTTTCATGTTTTTTTCACGTCGTTCTAAAATCATTATTGCTTTTTTAATTTCGGCAGCAACTGTTTGGTTGGTGTCTGATTTTGCTTTGGCACAAACTTTAAATACCGGTATTAATGATACCAATGTTACTAGTATTGGTTTAGCTTCTTTTGATCTTAAAGTCTTTGTTGTTAGAATAATACAAATCGTTTTAGGTTTCTTAGGTTTAATTTCAGTGGTTCTAGTTATTTATGCCGGTTTTACTTGGATGACAAGTGGTGGCAATGAAGAAAAAATTGCTAATGCTAAAAAAACTTTAAGAAATGCTCTTATTGGTTTAGTTATTATTTTTTCTTCTTTTGGAATCGCCACCTATGTTATTAATCGACTTTTAAATGCCACTGGTGTTCAAGAAGAAATGTTGGTTGATCAAAAAATGAAGGCCGTAAATACTGGTTTGGGTGTAGCTGGATCTTGTACAGTGGAGTCTTTATTACCCGAAGCAATGCAGAAGGGACTTTCTCGCAACTCTTTAATTATGGTGATGTTTAAAGAACCGGTTGACCCGAAAACTTTTTGTAGTGATGCCACTTGTACGCAACTTAATCCTTCGGCTGTTAGAATATATAAAAATGTTGATGGTGATTCTTGCCCGGAAGGAGTTTGTCAGTCTCCAAATAAAAATTTTCTTGATGCTAAAGTTTTTGCCGCCGACAACAATCGTACTATTATTATTTCCCCTAATACTTATTTAGGTTCTAGTTCCGATAACATTTGGTATACAGTTCATTTGTCCAATGATATAAAGGCCGCGACTGGTAAGGGTATTTTTAGTACTTGTAGTATTAATTATTTAGAATGGAGTTTTGAAGTCAGTAGTACTATTGATACTGTTCCTCCTAAGATTGCCGGAGTTTTTCCTCCCACAGACAATACTCAAGATACTGTTAGCACCACAGTGGCTAAAGTAGCTAAGGGTTTAATTGCGGTCGCTTCTTCACCCAAAACTTATACGCCAGCTTCTGTTTTATCGGTTACTAAGGTTGGCAGTATTCCTTCAGCTACAGCCGTTATGAGTCCAGATTATCATGATACTGATACTGTTTTTAAAGTTGATGTTACTGGTAATGGTTCTAAAGCACAATTATTTGTTGTTTCGGGAACAAAGACTCTTTCTTTAGGAACGACCGACATTAACCCTGGGACTAAAGA
>JALOQQ010000068.1 GCA_025453315.1 Planctomycetota bacterium | reverse complement strand
CATTATCTATTTTATTCCAATTCTCACCGCGCTTAAACCAAAGCTCCCTAACACTATTTAATTTGTTTTCCAAAATAATTAAATTATCATTCTCTTGGGCGATAATATTATTATTTTGTAAATCCGGATTTTCCGGAGCAATCTCATCAGCAACTAAATCTTCTTTATTCAGTTCCCAAACTTCCTGTTTTTCTTCTTGAACCAAATCATTGGCTACGGCGTTAATGTCAGCTGGAGGAATATTAAGATTAATATCATTATTAGCGCTTGGTAAAATTACCTCGCTATTAGAACTATTACTAATAGTATCAATAGAAGTATCTATTGTGGTAATGGAATTGGTATTGGGGTTTGTATTAGTCAAAGGGTCGGGTACAAGATTAGAAGAATTTATTGGCTCAATCACAGAGCTTGAAGAACTATTGTTTTCGGAAATAATATTGTTAGTAGTCGACTCCGAATTGTTATTCTCGATGACAGAGTTATTAGTTGTTGTTTCTGGATTAATGGTTTCTGAACTTGATTCAGGAATGATAGTCGTCTCATTGTTAATTGTCTTTTGAGTTTCAAAAATAACTTCAGAGTTAGAAATAACTTCAGAGGAAGTTGTTTCCGCCTCGCTTTGCGCTTTTACCAAAAACAAAGTCCCTACCCCGAAAATAAGGAAGGAAATAATTATCACTAGATAAGAAAAACGAGAAAATTTTGGCATTTTCTTTAACATATTTTTCTATAATTATTATATCATTTTTAGATATTTTGGGCAAAATTTATTTTCGACAAAATTGTATATAATTATGTACAAGCCTTTTAATCACCTTTGACTATTTTTGAAATATATTATAATATTTTTTGAAATAGTTTTTTAAACAATTAAATAAATGAGAAAGAAAAGAATAAATATCAGTTTTACTGGAATAGATGGTTCTGGGAAAACAACGCAGGCTAACTTTCTAGTTTCTTGGCTTAGAGATAAAGGTTTAAACGTTATTCAAATCGAATCTCCAAGGAATTTAGTTTCTGAAATTAGCTATGCTGTGGCGAAAAACAATGGATATAAATCAATTTCTGAGTTTCTTGGCGAAGATAATTACATGATAGCGATGTCATTTGAATTAATAAGGCAAAATTTCATTAACGTAAGACCTTACAATGAAATAAATGCTTCAATTATTTCTTCAAGAACTTGTTTAGATTGGTTGGCTGGATCTTATGCTAGAGGTTGCTCAAAAAAAACTCTGGAGTTGGCAGAAACAATAATCTCTGACATATGTTTACCATCAACAATAATATGGCTCAAAACAGATGTTGACATAGCCTTTAAACGAATAAAAGAAAGAGGTTATGATTTAAATAGTATTGAATATTTAGAAAAATTTGATAATTATTTAGAAAAATTATCAAAAAAATATTCTTTTACTATAATAAATGGTAATGAAAGTATTCCTCAGGTTTATAAAAAAGTAATTAATAGTTTAACCCTTTTAAAATTGTAGTTATGGAAAAATTAATTTTAGGAAACACCACAGGAAAAACCAATATTCCTTTTGGAAAAAATTTACCAACTCTTATAAACTTTATTGTTGGCACTAATAGTAAAAATAAAAAGGATATTGATTTAGAGATTAAAAAGATTGATATAGCTGCAGAATTAGGTGTTCATACTATTACAGATTTAAGTACGATAAGACTTGATATTCCCCTATGGGCCTATGTAAAAGAAAAATATCCCCATATCGGTGTTGGTTTTAATCCTCCTTATTTGGTCTATGCAGAAAATAAAAATAAAATACCACCAGAGAAACTTTTTAATGAAATTAAAAATTTTATTCTTAATGGTGGCGATCAAATGACAGTTAATTTTTTTCCTTATAATATTGATGATTTGCATAAAATATACTATAATAGACTTATTCCTATTACGGGAAGACAGGGTGGGATGCTGGCCACATATATAAGAAAATATAACCAGATAAATCCTTACCACGAAATTTTTGAAGATTTTGTAGAGATTTTAAAAACTTTTGGAATTATTATTCATCTTGGAGCTAGTTTTCGTCCAGCAGGAATCTGCGAGGCTAATGATTGCGCCCATAATGATGAAATTGAATATCAATTTAATATTTTCAAAAAACTCAATAATCTTGGCATAAAAACAGTAATAGAAACCATGAGCCACCAACCATTAGAAACTATTAGAAGTGGTATAGAAAATTTAAGGCAAAGACACAATGAGTATATCCCATTTCAGCAATTAGGACCAATAGTTACGGATATTGCAGAAGAAAATGATCATATAGCTGCAGTTATAGGAATAGCAGAGGCGGCTCGATACAATGTTGGGAAAATAACTGTAGTTCCTCCAAGAGAACATATCGGCTTCCCCACCATAGAGGATTCAATAATGGGTATAAAATCAGCCAAGATAGCTGTTCACGCAGGAGATTCTACCAGAATTCATGAATTAAGAATGAAGGATGAAGAAATATTAAAACTAAGATTAAAATCATTAAGCTGTAATCCTAGTTCTAATAAGAAGGGTTGTGAAAAATGCGGTCCATATTGCCCACTTATTCTTACTCAAAAAAAATTATATGAAAAAAATTGAAAAATATTTAGAACCAATTTATAAATATAATTATCCGATTAAAATTATTGGCAAAAAAAGACCTAGCTTTAGGTCTTTTTTAATTTCTAAAAAAAATCCATATATTACTAACATAAGTCAAAAAAGATTAAAACAAATAAAAAGTAGGATAGAAATTATAAAAAAAGATATTGAGTGGATTATAAAAATAATTAATCGCTTAGCTCCTAACCACAAAATCGTTTCTATATTCTCTTATGGTAGTTTTATTTTTAGTCCTAATGGTTATAAACCAAATGATATCGATATTGGAGTTGTGGTGGATGGAAGTTTCTTTAAGTATAAAAAAATTTTAGAAATCCCTAAAAATTTCAGTAAATATAAAATTAAGACTATTGATATTTTTATTTATGGCAGAGATAATCTAGAAAATGGTACTAAAATAAACGATATTATAAGAGGTGGCATTATCCATAAAGAGGTAATTAAACACGAGACCTCTATAGCTTACTGGAGAAACGTTGTAATATTCGGAAACTCTTTTATAAAATCTCCAAATTTATTATATAATACTTATGTATTTATTAAGGTGAATTTAAATAATATAAAACAAAGACTTGCGAGATACGGAAAATACCCAACCGAGAATGATAAAATTTGTTTATCAAAAGTCGCTAATCGTTTATATGAATTAAATATTTTTTTAAAAATGTTCAATAAAAAATCACATTATTCTAAATCGGAAATAGACTCTTGGCCCATTTTAGGGAAAAAAAATAAAATATCTTTTTGTAAACTATTTTCTATATATAAAAATACTTTAAACAAATTTCAGGAAATTAAAAAATATGAATATTAATAATTATCAACCTAAAAAAAATCGCTGCATCACACAACCGTTTGTTATAGTTGGATGCTTAATAAAAAATAAGGGTAAATTTTTATTAGTTAAAGAAAATGGTAAGTATAATCTTCCTCAGGGATGGTTAGAGTTAGGGGAAGATCTGATGTCCGGAGCCAAACGAGAAGCGGAAGAAGAAACTGGTTTAGAAATTAAAATTATTAATTTTAGAGGTAATTATCCTATTGTAAAAAAGAAAAAAAATAAAATTCTACACCAAATAAAAATTATCTATAATGCCAAATTGACTGGAAAAAAAGTATCTAAATCAGAAAATTTGCCTTATATTTGGTTATCTCAGAAACAAATTACTTCTCAAAAATTCGAATTTTGGGATAATAATATTTTAGACATAATAATGTGAACCAATTTTTGACCATTAAATCTGGGTAAAAGAAAAAGCCCATTCGTTTCTTGGTGAACGATATGGGCTTTATGTGTGTTTTTTGTTGTACATAACACTTTGTTAAAAATTCCAACTAATCTTTTCCGCTCTCTACTTCAATACAATCTTCTTGGAATAACTTTGGCCAGAACCAGATACTTTTAGTAAGTAAGTGCCTGAGGACAAGTTACCTCTGTCAAAAGTATAGTTGTTTCCTGAGAAGCTGGTAGTAAGTACTTGCTTTCCTGAAAGGTCAAAAACAGAAATGTTGTAGTTAGCATAATTAGCTAAACGGAGATTGGCTTGGTTTATAACCGGGTTTGGGTAAAAAGCGCAATCAACCGATTCATGACTTAAAATAGTAATTGTAGTGCCACTGCTTTTAGTGGTTAATTTAGCAACGAAGCCACCAGCTTTATACTCTCCTGGATCATTTAAATTGCCATAACCAGCTAAGACAATACTTGAATCTGCCACATAAGCTGATTTGAGAGTTTTATCTACTCCCTCATCGACGAGAGTAGCTTTTACTTCTCCTGTTTTGCTGACAATTTTTAAAATGCCTGAATAACTATCTTCATCATTGTAACCAGTAACAACAAAATTGTCGTTGTCATATTTAGTCACAAAAGTTACAATACCATTAAAAGGAAATTCGATTTTAGAAACAATATTTCCAGTGGTATCGAGCGTAATTATTCCACCAACTTGAAGACCTTTTTTAGTTGCACCTATCACAAGATTATTTTTGTCAATAAACACTGAAGAAAAGCGAGCCCAATCAACAAAATTATTACTCATTTTTTTATCTAAATGAACATCGCATTTTGCAATATAAGCACCTTTTTCATCAATACCATCGCCACCATAATAAATAGAACCGTTTAGTTCAATAACAAAGTTTCCAGTAACTATAGTTTCAGCTAAATTATTATTAGCTATTTTACCATTAGGATCAAGACGGGCTAAGGTGTTACCACCAATTACCATATATTCCCCACCAGAGAGTCTTGTAATAAACTCATAGCTATTATTAGTCATTAAATCTCCATTATATTTTTGTACTAAAACAACTTCTAAACTGGAGTTTAATTTAACAAATACACCAACAGTGTCGTTTACACAAGCAACAATATAACCATCAGGAATAGCAATTATTTGATTCACCTTAGTAGCTCCACTTATTTCTGTTTTTTTAATAATCTCACCATTAGAAGATATCTTGGCTACAAAAGCTTTATTATTCTTGCCGGCGACGATAGAGGCTCCATCAGGAGCGGGGATCACAACATTAGAAATGTAGTCAGTACCCAAAATGGTTTGCCAAGCTACTTTCTGGTTTGTTGGAATAGTGGCCATAATGGACACCAAACCAACCATTACGATTGAGAAAATCACATTTTTTTTCATTTTACTGAGGATTTTAAATTATTACTTATATTTCAACTATTTCTTCATGTCAGGATATTAAAATTTGTAAGATCAAAAAACAATAATCTATCATAATGATAGTATATTTTAACAAAAAAGTCAATATCAAAAAAATTATAATACAATATTATGATATAATTAAATTATGTACAACAAAAAGATTAAGAAAATTATATTAGAAGGTTTTTGGGGTTCCGGAAAAACAACTTTAGCAAATATATTAAAAAGGGAAGAAAAATTTCTTTTTATTAAAGAACCAAATCATTCAACAGAAAAAAAAGGATCTATAAATATAGATAATTGGTATATAAAAAAACATCAATTAAAAATAAACAAACAAAAA
>JALOQQ010000067.1 GCA_025453315.1 Planctomycetota bacterium | reverse complement strand
CTCTAAGAAATTTGCGCATGGAAAATAAAATAGAACCAGTAAAATTAGTTAAAGCTTTACTTATTGTTGGATCAAAGGAGGAATTAATAAATTCTCAAAAAGAAATAATTAAGCGCTTGGGGCGTTTAGAGGAATTGGAGATAGTTAATAATAAACAAAAACCAACAAATTTTGCTGTACAAGTGATTAATGATATGGAAGTTTGTTTAAATTTGGCGGGCTTAATTGATGTTGAAGCGGAGAAGAAAAAAATAAATGAAGAAATTGAACAAACCAAAAAATATATTATCTCTTTAGAAGAGCGTTTAGCTAATCAAGAATTTATTGCTCGCGCTCCAGAAAAAATTATTCTTGAATTAAAAGAAAAATTAGAGCTTAGTAGGGCTAGATTGCAAAAATTAACTGAAAGGGTTACAATAATTTAATTTCTATTCAATAATTTTAAAAAGTTCAAATAACTATTCAATATAGTTATTTTAAGTGATAGAAACAAACTACGATTGTTAACAACTTAAAAAACATAACCATGGCAACAGCTGTAATTAAAGAAAAAGAAAAAACGCAATCATGGAGATTATTAGATTCCAGTGATCCCTTAGTAGAACAATCAGGCTTGCTTCCAGAAATTTTGGCTGAAAAACAAAATTTTTATATTCAAAGTTTCCGTTTGCTCGCCCTAGCTATTCCACATTATGAAGAAATGCAGAATATTGTCGCCACGACAATTGATAACTTCTTTCGTTTTTATTATGCTAAAAAAATTGCGATTGTTTTAATAGGTGCTCGAGCTGAAAAAATTATTGCTAAAATTTTAGCCACTGACAGTCGAATCTTCTTAACGGTGGTTGATGACGATCCAGTTTTTTTAACTTTAGCCAAAGCGCAATTTAAAAATTTTCCCGAAAAGGAAAGGATTGAGTTTATTAAAGAAGATCCATTTTTATTTCTTAAAAAGCAGAAGAAGCATTCAATTAATAGTGTTGTTTCGGTCTATTCTTTACACGGATTCCAATACTCTAAGCGTTTTCAGATAACCAAACATGCTTTTCGAATTTTAAGGCAAGGAGGTTTGTTTATAAGCGCCGATAAATATGGGCACGATTCTGCTGGATTAAATCAGTTTTACTTACAGAAACGTTTCCGACAAATAATTGAGACTTCTAGTATTTTTACCATGCAGACCAGTAAAGAGCTTAATGATGAATGGAAAAGACATTATTACTCAGATTCTAATAATAAGGTCGGCGAAGAATCTCAACTAGCTAGTTTGAAAAAAATTGGTTTTCCAAACGTAGAAAGTATTTTTCGGAAGGAAATGGAGGCTATTATTATGGCCTGGAAAGATATAAGAAAATCATATAAATAAAAAGAAAATTGTCTAAATAAAAAAAGTCGGAGAAATCCGACTTATTTTTTTTACTTTTTTATGTTATAATAAAAATATATCAATATATATGAATCAAGCTAAAGCACTTCCTCAATATGAAAAAATAATATTAGAGGATGCCATTAAGTTATTAAAGGAATGGGAGCCGGCTAAGGCAGTTAGTTTGGCTATTCAGCATTGTTTTGGTGGTAGAATAAATTTTGAGGAGAGTCGAGTTTATTTTTCTAAGGTTATTGGTAGAGTGAATAAGGAATTTAATCTGCAAAAATCCTTAAAAGATAGCGGACAAAGCCTGAATAGAAGGACTATTCCTATAGAAAAATCTTCAGCCATGCCTCGTTTTAGATAAGTTGTTTTATTTATTCGTTTCTATTTAAAATATTCGGCTACTATTGACTATTTTTTGTATTTATATAAGAATATAAATATCTTTTTTATTATTTAAACTAGCGAATACTCGCTTTCAAAATCATGCGTATTAAATGGCAGAGGGCTAAACCAGTCCAAGAAAAACCATTATTTAAGGCCAATCTTCAGATTACTTCGCCTGATGTTTTTTTAATTGATGAAAATGGAGAACAAATAGGTAAAATCAGTACTAGAGAAGCAATTAGTAGGGCCGACGAATTGGGCATGGATTTAGTGGAAGTTAATCCTAAATCTAATCCACCAGTAGCTAAAATTGCTGATTTGGGTCAGTTAAAATATGAAAAAGAGAAAAAGATACATAAACAAAAAGTGCAACAGAAAAAAGTAGAAATTAAGAATATTCGTCTTTCTTTACGTATTGGACAACATGATACTGATCTTCGTATTTCTCAAGCCGCTAAATTTCTCTCTCGCGACGACAAGATTAAGTTGGAAATAGTTTTACGTGGCAGGGAGCGTCAGCATGCTCCTCGTGCTCAAGAAATTATGCTAGCTTTCGTTAAAAAATTACGAGAAACCCCTAATCTTAAAGTAGAATTAGAACAACCCTTGACAAGACAAGGTGAAAGGTTTACTATTATATTAATCAATAAAAAGTAAAAATTTTTAAGATAAATCAGGTTTAAACCTGTTTTTTATTCGCTGAAAACGATATCGATATGCCTAAGATGAAAACTCATCAAGCAACAGTAAAGCGCTTTAAGCTTACTAAAAATAACAAAATCCAGAAAAGAAGAACTGGCCAGGATCATTTTAATGCTCGCCAAGATGGTAATTCTCGTCGTAAGAAGAGAAGAGATATGAGTGGCGACAATACTTTGGCCAAAACCATTAAAACTTTAATGCCTTATAAATAAAATATATGCCAAGAGTAAAACGAGGTACAATCCATTTAAAAAAGAGAAAGAAATTATTGAGCAAGACTAAGGGTTTCATGTGGGGTCGTAAGAGTAAGGTTAGACAAGCTCATACTGCTAGCATTAAAGCCGGTGCTCATGCTTTTAAAGATAGAAGACAGAAGAAGAGAGATAATAAGGCTCTTTGGAATATAAAAATTAGTGCTGTTTCTAAGGAACAGGGCATTTCTTATTCTAAATTAATGGGTGCTTTGAGAAAGAAAAACATCCTTTTAGATCGCAAAATTTTAGCTGATTTAGCTGAAAATAATAAGGAAGTATTTAATAAAATTTTAGCTGAAGTAAAATAGATTGAATTATTATGAAATGGTTAGCTATTACACAAATTGTTGTCGCCGTTCTACTGATGATTGCCATTCTGTTACAACAGAAAGGCACGGGTTTGGGCAGTACTTTTGGTGGTAATGACACAGTATTCTTAACTAAACGTGGTTTAGAAAAAAAACTTTTCATTTTGACTATAGTATTAGCAGTGTTATTTTTTGGCATCTCTTTGGCTAGAACTTTTTTCTAGCTTTCTTATAGCCCTTCGGAAGAATTTGGTAGTTGGGGCTGATTTATTTTGTGGAACTATTTAAAAATAAAAAAAATGTTTTAAATATGATCAAGGGAGCAATAGCTTCTTTATTTGCTTTTTTTAAAAAAGACAGTGTAGAAAAGGAAATAAATTTCGATGTTAATAAACATTTGGTTTATTCTTTATCTAACAAAAAAATACCGAGTTTAAAACAGCTAAAACATTATTATCGTGTTATGTTGCCTTGGGAAAGAATAATGGTTTTTATTTGTGCTGTGATAATAGTTTGTGGTTTAGCTTTCATTTCGGTACGTTTTTTAAAAAATCATATTCGTTTAGTGCCAATAGTGGGTGGAGATTATAGTGAAGCTTTGGTTGGTACGCCGCAATATATTAATCCTTTATACGATAATCTCAATGATGTTGACAGTGATTTGGCTGCCTTAATTTATTCTCGTCTTTTTACTTATAATGAAAATGGTCAATTGCAGCCAGATTTAGCAATTAGTTATGAAGTTGATTCGGAAGGAAAAAATTATACGGTTACTCTGCGTAATGATGTTAAATGGCACAACGGCGCGGTAGTGACTGTCGATGATGTTCTATTTACTTTTGAAGCTATTAAAGATGGTAACTATAAATCTTCTTTACTTAACTCTTTTATTGGCGTTGAAGCCGAAAAAGTTTCAGAAGAAAAAATAAAGTTTTCTTTAGCTGAACCTTATGCGGCTTTTCCTAATTTACTGACTTTTGGTATTTTACCTCAAGAATTGTGGTCGCAAATTTCTCCAGAACAAGCCAGCTTAACAGAATTAAATTTAAAACCTATTGGTTCTGGACCCTATCAGTTTAAGTCTTTATCTAAGAATAAAAATGGTGAAATTAAAAATATTGTTTTAGAAATTAACCCAGATTATTATAATAATAAACCGTATATTAAAACGCTCACTTTTAAATTTTTTCCCACTATTCAAGAAGCGATTGATGCTTTAAACAACACTGACGTTGATGGTTTGGGTTATTTGCCACATGATTTATTACATTTAGTAGTGGCAAAAGATTCTTTAAATATTCATCGTTTAAGACAAACCCAGCTCTCATTATTGTTTTTTAATCAAGACAAAAATCGTGCCTTAAGCGATAAAACAGTTCGTCAGGCTCTTGCCCAAGCTATTAATCGTCCAGAGCTATTAGGAAAAGTTTTGCAGAATGAAGGCTATTTGATAGATGGACCAATGTTACCTGGTAGTTTTGCTTATAAAAATGATTTGAAAAAGATAGAATATAATATTATCGAAGCTACTAAAATATTAGCTGAAGGCGCTTGGAAAAAAGTTAACATCACCGACAAAGAAAAGGAGGCTTATAAAATTTGGCAAGAAAAGAAAAAAATTGAAGAAGAAAATAAAAAAGAAGATAAAAATAGCAAAAATAAGACTAGCGAATTAGAAAGTGGTTTAGATCCCGAGACAGAATATATTTTTGCTAAAACCACCGAAGAGAAGAGTGATCCTAGTGGTGAATGGTTAATAAAAAAATACAAAAAGAATGATTATCAAATTCTTTCTTTAAATATAAAAACCTCCGATTCTTCAGATAATGGCAAAGCGGTTGAAGAAATTAAGAGTGCTTGGGAAAAATTGGGTGTTAGGGTTAACTTAGAGATTATTCCAGCCGACAGTATTCAAAAAGAAGTAATTAGTGATCGAAATTTCGAAACCTTGCTTTATAGCCAGACCTTAGGTAGTGATCCTGATGCTTATGTTTTTTGGCATTCTTCTCAGAAAGATGGCGGTTTAAATATTATTAACTATGACAACGCGGAAGTCGACAAACTTCTCGAAGAAGCTCGTTTAACGATAAAGGTAGAAGATCGTTTTATAAAATATCAAAAGATTCAGGAACTTATAATTCAAGATCAGCCAGTCGTTTTTCTTTATTCTCCTTATTACTTGTATTTACAGAAGAAAAAAGTGAATGGTCTAGGCGAAGAAACTATTTTTAGCCCCAGTGATCGTTTTAATAATATTACTTCTTGGTATCTTAAAACTAGTAAACGTTTTGTTTGGTAAATATTTTTCGTTCAAAGATTTTAGTATATGTCAGATTTACTTCTAAATTTAAGAAAAGAACTTCAAACAAAAATTGAGCCAGATTTTCGTGAAGGGTTTATTAATTTTTTTAAAGAAAAAGTTAAGCCCCTCGGTATCCGCTCCCGTCATTTACAAATCATAACCAGAAATTATCGAAAATTTTTGCCAAAAGAAAAAAAAGATTTTTTTCATTTATTACAAAAGATTCTTTCGGCTGATTGGCATGAAGAAATTTATATTGCTTTTAAGTGGCTTTTTTTAAGAAGAAAAGAATTGGTTAAAAAAGATTTTTCTTTTTTAGAACAATGCTTAAAAAAGCATATAACTAATTGGGCTCACTGTGATGATTTTTCGACCCATCCATTAGGTT
>JALOQQ010000066.1 GCA_025453315.1 Planctomycetota bacterium | reverse complement strand
CCGCCGATCTAGTAACTTTAAAATTTTTAAGTAAATAATCAAAAATTTCTTCACGTGATACTGGATAAAAATATAAAATCTGACCGCGCGAAACAATGGTTGGCAATAATTTATCTAAAGAAGAAACCGTTAAAATAATAATTGTTTTTTGGGTTGGCTCCTCTAAACTCTTTAATAAAGCATTGGAGGCTTCTTCACTTAAACACTCAGCCTCTTTTATTATACCAACTTTATAAGCGCTTAAAAAGGAACCTCGGGAAAGAGTTTTGGTAAATTCCCTAACTTGTTCAATGCTAATATTTTTTTTATCTTCCTCTCTTTCTAAAATATGCAAATCACCCTGTAAAACAGCTAGTTCCTCAGCCGTAGGTTGATCGGGATAGAGAATGTTATAAGCAAAATATTGGGCAATAGTCGATTTGCCTAAATCTTTTTGACCGCAAAAAATATAACAATGAGTTAATTTGTTGTTTTGCAAACTTTTTTCTAAAAAACTAACTACTTTTTTATTGCCGACCAAGGGCCAAGCGTATTTTTTCTCTTTAGCCATATTTTTGTAATTCTTGCTCACTATAACACAAATTGGCAAAAAAATGAAGTATTAAAAGCTATTTTAAAATTCTAAAAAACAAAGTTTTGAGATAAGAACCTTCCTCGTGAGCACAAAGAATTGGATGGTCAAGATTATGCGTCTGACTTTCTAAAAGTTGTGCTGTTACTTTATTACGACCGAAAGTTTCAGTTAAAAGACGACGAAACTCTTCTAAAGAAAGATGATAAGAACAAGAACAAGAAACTAAAATGCCCTGCTCCCTTAAAATTGGCAAAGCCAATTCATTAATTCTTTTATAACCAGAAACTCCGGGAATTTTTTTATGACGGTCTTTAATAAAGGCAGGCGGATCTAAAATAATAACATCAAAACTATTCGGAGCTTGGCTAGGTAAATATTTTTTAACATCTTCTACTATAAATTCACAGCGCTCTAAAGAAAAACCGTTTAATTTAATGTTTTCTTTGGCTAAATCCATGGCTGAAGCGGAAACATCAACACTAACTACTCTTTTAGCGCCAGCGGCTAAAGCATAAACCGAAAAACCACCGCTATAAGAAAAACAATTTAAAACCTCGGCATCACGACAATAAGTTTGTAAAGATTTTCTTTTATCACGTTGATCTAAAAAGAAACCGGTTTTTTGACCCTCCTTAATATCAACTAAAAATTTTAAATTATTTTCTTCGATTTCCACTCTTTCCGGAACTTCACCACTCAAGAGAGCGGAATAAGATTCTAAACCATCTTGGCGGCGAGCTAAATTTTCTGAACGTTCATAAATTCCTTTAGGTTTAATAACCTGCTGTAAAGCGGAAAGAATTCTGGTTTTATATAACTCCATACCTTTAGTATGAAATTGAAGAGAAAGATAATCGTTATATTTATCAACTATTAAACCAGGTAACAAATCACTCTCGCCATTAATTAAACGATAAGCATTGGTTCCGGAAGAGGCTAAATACTTTTGGCGCAAAGCATGGGCTCTTTCCACACGACGAATAAAAAAATTATCATCAATTATTTCTCCTTCTTGAAAACTCCACAAACGCACAGCAATTTGTGAGTAAGAACTAAAATAACCACCGGCTAAATACTGATTATTTTCATTATATAATTCTACTGGTTCACCCGCGATTAATCCATTGGGTATGCTTTTTAAGGCTCCGGAAAACAACCAAGGATGTCTTCCCAAAACTGGACCCAAGCGTTCTTTGCGAACAGTTAATTTTATCATATTACTTTTTAGCTATTCTATAATATATTCAGCTAGTTATTTTATATCTTTTAGTTATTCTGCAATACATTCTTTAACTCTTCTCTAGCCACCTGACGATCATCCCAAGGAATTTTTTCGCCCTGAGCTAAACAAATAGCCTGTTCACTACCTTTGCCAGTAATAAGAACTATATCGCCTTCTCGCGCTAAAGAAAAAGCAAAACGAATAGCCTCGCGACGATCTAAAATCTTAAATAAATTTTCTTCAACTTGTTTACCACTATATTCAGCACCAGCGGCTACTTGTTCGATAATAACTTGTGGGTCATCATCATAAGGATCCTCGTTAGTAATAATTACAAAACTAGCTCTGGCTCCAGAAATTTTACCAATCTCTGGACGGCGCCAAGTATCACGCCCGCCACCAGCGGCTCCCAATACTTGAATAATATGGCGATCAACTAATTCTGGATGAGAAGCGGCTTGATTTTCTAAAAGCATTTCAACGGTATCAAATAATTTATTTAAAGCATTGGGCTCAAAAGCATAATCCACAATAACGGTAAAATTTTGTCCTTCATCAATTTTTTCTAAACGCCCCGGCAAGCCATTAACCGTTTCTAAACTATTTTTTATAGTTTCAATTGTTAATCCCTGATTATGAGAAACAGCAATAGCAGAAACAGCATTAGCAACACTAAAAACTCCCAAGAGTTGGGTTTTAATTCTTTCTTTTTGAGGAATAATAGATCCTTCTTGATTGTTATCTAAAAATAATGAAAAACTAGTTCCTTTAGCGCTAGCGGAAATGGCATTGTATTTAATAAATTCAGCTTTACCCTGCCAAGCTTGAACCAAAGAGTTTAATTCTTCAGTCTGTTCTAAACAAATTATTTTTTCTTCACTCCAAAAATTTAAAAAATAAGATGCCTCCTTATCCTCACCATTAACAATAATAGTTTTTTTAACACGCTTAAAGTTTAATTTGTTTAAACCCTCAGCCGGCTTGCAAACTTTTTTATCATCATTAATATATTTGCTAGAACAATATTTCAAGTGACGAAAAAGTTTTCCTTTGGCTTGGCGATATTTTTCAAAACTACCATGAGATTCAATATGCTCTGGATAGAGACCAGTAAAAATTAATAGATCATAATTAATAAAGCGATGACGGAATTGACGTACACCTTCTGAGGTGGTTTCAACAATAGCATACTGGCAACCATTTTTTACCATTTCTTTTAATAATCGCTGGGTAAAACCACGTCCGACCATGGTCATTTTTTTATCATTTAGCCACTCTTTTTTACCATCACCAAACATCGCTGTAGAGGTATAACCAACCTTAAAACCAGCGCTCTGTAAGGTTTTGGCTAGCAGTAAAGTAGTACTAGTTTTTCCGGTAGTACCAGTAATACCAATAACAATAATTTTACGACTCGGAAAACCGTAACGCAAGGCCGCTAAAAATCCTAAAATGAAATGGTAGGGCGGTTGCAACAATTTAAAAACTTTTTTAGGAAGCAGATTTTTTAATTTGTAGAGAATATTTTCCATAGCTTATTTGGAAAAAAACATACCGTCTTCATCATCAAGCGGAGTGGAGGAGCGAGGTTTATTATCATCGTCTTGATCAATAACTGCTTTTTTTATAACACTCTTTTTTTCTTTCTGAACTTTTTTTTCATCCTCTTTTATATGCTCAAAAATTTCTTCTTCTTCGGATTGTTCTTCAATCTCTTCTTTTTCCGACTCTGACAACAAAAGTTCGTCTTCAACTTCTTTTTCTAATTCATTATTTTTTTTGTTTTTTATATTTTTTTCAGACAAATCAGAATCAGTCTCCTCCAAATCTGGCTCAATAATAATTGTTTCTTCTTCCATCTTTTCACTTCCTTCATTTTCACTGGCAAATTCTAAGCCAGAGCTATCAAAACCCTCATCATCAGATAAATAAGAATTAGGAGCTTGAGCTGAATTACGACTATGAATCGGCATACCAGAAACAGCCGTCGCACCACCCAAGGACTCATATTGTTCTTTACTAATCAAAACTTCTCTAGGTTTATTGCCTTGTCCAGGAGTAATAATACCGTTCTCCTCCAACATATCCAAAATACTAGCGGCACGACCGTAACCAATACGTAAGCGACGTTGTAATAAAGAAGTTGACGCTTTACCCATGCTAATAACAATATCTTTAGCTTCTTGAAATAGTTCGTCTTCATCACCACTAGCTCCATCTAGACCAACACCAGCTAAGCCACCAACTTTTTGACGTTCCGTAATTTCTTCTAAATACTGTACCTCTCCACTACGTTCTTTTAAGTAATTAATAATACGTTTTATTTCTTGATCACTAACAAAGGCTCCTTGAATACGCTTTGGTTTAGCAAATTCTGCTGTTGAGAAAAGCATGTCTCCTTTACCTAATAATTTTTCAGCTCCAGAAGAATCTAAAATTGTTTTTGAATCAATAGCTGAAGCAACTGCAAAAGCGGCACGAGCCGGAATATTAGCCTTAATTAAACCAGTGATAACGTTAACACTGGGACGTTGAGTAGCTAAGACTAAGTGAATACCAACCGCACGAGACATTTGGGTTAAACGAATAACACTGGACTCAATATCTTTGCCAGCCACCATCATTAAATCGGCTAACTCATCGATAATAAAAATAATGTATGGTAATTTATCTTCAGTTTTTACAACACTATTAAAGGATTGAATATTGCGATGTTTTTTTTCTGATAAAACATCAAAACGTCTATCCATTTCGTTAAGACACCATTTCAAAGCATTAATAGTTTTATTAACTTCCGTAATTACTGGAGCTAATAAATGTGGTATGCCGTTGTAAATAGGCAATTCAACACGTTTTGGATCAACCATAATGAAACGTAAGTTCTCTGGACTGTGTTGGTAAATAAGACTTAAAATTAGAGTATTTAAACAAACCGATTTACCGGACTTGGTTTGACCAGCTACTAGAAGATGAGGCATTTCACTAATATCATAAGAACACGTTTCGCCAGAAACATCCTTACCTAAAGCCATTACTAAGTTGCCTTTGTTTTCTTTGAAATTTTTAGAATCAAGAATTTCTCTTAAACCAACCGAGGCTCGACTCTTATTAGGAACTTCTACGCCCACCAAAGATTTACCAGGAATAGGAGCTTCAATTCTAATATTTTGAGCCGCTAAAGCTAAGGCTAGATCGCTATGCAAAACAGTAATTCTAGATAATTTAATACCCTCCATTGGCCTAAAAGTATATTGCGTAACAGCTGGACCGACACTAGCTTGTCCCATTTCTACAGCAATACCAAATTTTTCTAAGGTATCTTTAATAATCTGCATATTAGCCTTAATATCACAACCAGCGGCTTGCCCTGATTTACTACTTAATAAATCTAAAGGTAACTCCACCTTAGCATCCGGAATGTGCCAATCAACCTTTTCTGCTTTTGGCTTAATTTCTTTTTTAATCGCCTTAGCTGTTTTTTGATTATTAATATTTTTATTTAAAGGTAAAGGTTGAACACTAGGAATTCCTTCCTTATCTTTAGCCGCCGGAAGTGGAGCTCTCTCTTCTTCAATTTCTTCCTCAATGACTACTTCTTCTGGTTCATCATCATAAATATTTTGTTCATCTTCACCAACTCTTTTATTAAGCGGTTCGGAAAGCTTTAACCAAAAAGCACGAAGAGGATTAATAAACTTAGCTAAAGGACCGGTATTACTAAAAAGATTTCCTAATGAGGTATTAGAAATTAAAATTAAAGAGATAATAAGTAGGGCGATTAAAATAATAAATCCGCCCCAGAAACCCAAGAGACCTCTAAACAGTAAAGCCGCATAGTAACCAAAATAACCACCGCCTATACCATCCACTAAAGCTTCCTGCCAATACTCTCTTTTAAGAAAAAAATGGAGTAATGACTGAAAAGAAAGAAAAAATAGAAAAA
>JALOQQ010000065.1 GCA_025453315.1 Planctomycetota bacterium | reverse complement strand
GGAATTATATTTAAAATTTATTAAACTTTTTTTAATTAATTTATTATTATAATTTCCAGCACAAATAACTCCGGAAAGAAAATAATATTCTTGGCATTTTGGGCAGGTCGCTCCGGTGTAGTTTTCTTTTCCACAATACAAACAAGATTGTTTATCACGAAACATTATTTTACGTAAACAAGATTCACAAAGATAAGTTCCAATTTTTTGGCAACCTAAGCATTTTTGAGGAGCAAAGAAATTAAGCAAGTTATTAATTATTTTTTTCATACTATTATTTAGTTGATCATGATTTAATACATAGTGAAGATAATAAAACTTTTTATACTATAATTAATTTTAATATTTTAGGTTATATTAATTATAAATTGATTAGTTTAAATTTTTATTAAACAAACAAAAAAAGCGATATTAATCGCTTTTTTATATTTTAAATTTTGAAATTTATTTTTAGATTAATCTTTAATTAAGTTAACTTTTTAATTAATAATTACTTTAAATTAATTTTATAAATCTGACCGGTTTTTTTATCGGTAAAGAATAATTTGTCTTCTCCGGATTGAACAACGAGATCAGAAATATTATGTTCACCCTCAGGAATGGCAATAAGTTTTTTTTCACCAGTATTAACATCTATCTTATAAAGATAATCTGAAGTTTGATCGGCTAAGTCTTTAATTAAACCAGAGGCGGCTGGCAATTCTTTAGGAACAGCACAGTAAACAGTGGAGTTGTTAGTAAAGTTACATTTGTTAGCCCAAGTTTCTAATTCTAAGTTTTGACGATTTTGTCCGATACTATCTCCTTGCGCGTTAACAATCCAGAGTTTTGGTTTTAAATCATTACTACTATTATAGACACTATAAAGTAATTTATCGCCTTGCGGTGACCATTGTGGAGTAAAGCCGCGTCCTTCAATAGTAGTTGATTTGAAATTTTCATCATTTAAACCAACGAAGTAAACATCCTGACGATTAAAATCCACTCCCTTGGTATACATCGCTACAGTTTGTTTGTTGGGAGACCAAGAAGGATAGGCGTCCTTAGCATAGTTTCCAATATATTCCACTGCTTTAACTTGAGAGCCATCATCATTAGCAACTATTAGATAACGATTTTCGGCGGTATCACTCATATTCTTCATGACCAACTTGTTGCTATCGGGTGAAAATTTAAAATTTTCCCAATGTTTGGGTAAGGTTACTTGTTTTTCTGAATCAAAGTTATATACGGTTTTGGTGCCATCGGGATATTCAACAACCGCTTTACTCTTACTAGGAGACCATTCTACATTACTGACATTATAAAAAGTTTTATCACTCAGAGCGGTTGTTTTGCCATTCTCATCAATTTTATAAAATTTACCATCTTTTTGATTATAAAATTGTAATTGTTTGCCATCGTTACCAAGAGTAACTTTAAAACTAGGATCGTTATTAATAGCCACTGTTTGTGTTAATCCGCCATTGGCGACTGGACTAGCTTCGGTTGTAGGTGTGTTGGTAGTAATATTAGTTCCTGGTTCGGTAGGGAAGATAATATCAGTGCTTGGTTTGTTTTCTCCACTAGTAATATTGGAAGTAGTTGTTGGTTCAACTATTTGACCCTGTCCTTCTCCAGCTTTGGGTAAACCACCTGATTGCTGGTTGCTTTGTTCGCTGGGTGTAGTTGGACTTATCATAGGAGCAAAAAACATGCGCCAGATCAGATAACCAAACAAACAGACTAAAGCTATAAAACCTAGTATAAATAAAATACGTTTGTATTTTTGGAAAAACATAAAAAATAGCTAAAGATTATAAAAACTGCCTTGTGTTCTAGTTGTAAATATTATATAATAAAAAAAAACATATTTCAATGCTAAAATTGAAATTTTTATGAACTTATTTTCTTCTTCGTCAGAAACAAGCTATTTGGGTATCGACATCGGTGACTCTTCTTTAAAGATGGTTGAATTAAAGAAGAGTGGAAAGAAAATTATTCTTTCTAACTATGGCTTTAGTGAAAATTTAAATGATATTAAATTTACCTCCATTTCCGACATGGGGTATATTGCTAAAGTAATTAATAAAATAAAAAAAGAAGTTGGTATTAATAGTATGCGTGCTACGGCCTCGCTACCGACTTTCTCAGTTTTCTCGTCTATTATTAATTTGGATAATTTAAAAAATAATAATCATAAAGAAATTGAAGCCGCAGTACAAGAAGAGGCTCGTAAAGTTATTCCTTTGCCTTTAGAAGAGATGATTTTAGATTGGAAAGTTGTTAATAAAGATCAAGCTAACAAAAATTCTCTAAAAGTATTTTTAACCGGCTCTCCTAAAAAATTAGTAAAAAAATATATTGATATTTTTACTGCCGCCAAAATTAATTTACTTAGTTTGGAAACAGAAACTTTTTCTCTAATTCGTTCTCTTTTGGGCAATGATCAATCCCCGGTTATAATAGTAGAGATTGGCGCTAATAGTACCGATATTTCTATTGTAAAAAATAGCATACCAATACTTAATAGAAGCATTGATGTTTGTGGTTCTACTATTACCGAATCAATTGCTTCTCATCTGGGTGTTAGTCGCCAACAAGCTGAACAAATTAAACTTGATCTTAGTGTTTCTTTAGATTCTAAAGAAAGTTTGCCACAATTAGTTCTTAATTCTATTGACCCGATTATAAATGAAATTGAATATATGTTGGACTTTTTTCAGGGTGGTGGCGAAAAAGTAGAAAAAGTTGTTTTGTCTGGTGGTGGTTCATTGCTTTATAGTTTGCCACAATATCTAGAGAAGGTACTAAATATGTCAGTTATTGTTGGTGATCCTTGGGCTAGAATATATTGCCCCGAAGAAATTCGTCCTATCTTAACAGAAATCGGTCCTAAATTATCCGTGGCTATTGGTTTAGCCATGAGAGAAATTGCGTAATATGGCTGAATTAAAAAACAAGGAGGAAAACAAAGAAAATTTGACTGCTAAACAGCCAGTAGTTTCTGATAGTCCATCTTCAGATATTTCATCTCTTGATATTCAGAGTATTTCTATTTCTATTGAAACTAAGCCTTTAGAAAAGGTTGAGATAGTAGAAAATAAATCAACTGATAAAGCTGATAAATTAAATCCTGCTCAATCAAATATTCCCAGTCAAACAAAGACTGTTTCAGAAAAAGAAGAAAAAATTGATAAAGAAGTTGAGACTGAAAAAAAAGCAGACAATTCTAAGCCGATTATTTCTTCTATTGCTTGGCCTCGTAATTTTAAAAATTTAACTTCAATATTACAGAGTAAGTTGGAGAAAATTCAAAATCGTTTTAAAAAAACTAATGCTTTTAATAGTCCCGAGGTTTTAGAAATGAATCTGGTTAAAGATAAAGCCAGTGTTTTTTTGAATTGGCGTAAACATTTACTCATTACTTTATTATTTGTTTTTTTCTCTTTCTTATTGGTTGGTGAAATGTACATTGGCTTAACTTGGATGGAAAAACGTTCTTATGATGATATTGTTAGCGCCAGTGATCGTTCCCAGGAAATTGATAAACAGATTAAAGAAATTAAGCCTCTAGCCAATGAAGGTTTGGCTTTTAAGAAAAAAATGGATTTAGTTAAAAAGATCGTTGTTAATCATGTTTATTGGACTAATTTTTTTGATTTTTTAGAAAATAATACTTTAAGTAACGTTTATTATCCTTCAGGAATAAATGGTAATATTCGTGGTACTTACTCTTTACAAGCTAAGACGGATGATTATCAAGCGATTAGTGCTCAAACAGAAGCATTTTTAAACAATAGCTTTGTGGTTAATGCTGGAGTTGGTGATAGTGGAGTGCGTAATGTTAATCAAAATAATCCTGTGAGAGGTTCTCAAATCAATATGCCTGTTAATACACCCAATAATATTCCTGGACAAATTAATGGTGTGGCGGGACAAGACAATACTCCAAACAGTATTCCTGGTAGTATGGCCGCTGATACTACAAATGTTGCTGTAGCCGAAGATGGTTCTGGAGTGTCTTTTATTTTAAATTTAGTATTACGTTCCGATCTTTTTCGTCAGTAATAAATAAGCTCGGTTAATAATAATTTAATTTTGTGAACAAAAATAATAAAAATATAAATATTGGCAAAAAAGACGTGATTTCTGATTCGCGAGCAGTTGTAGCTGAAAAACAAAACGGTTTTATAAAAAAAATCGATGTTTTTTTGTATGAATATTTTCGTATTTTTTTATTAATTATAATTTTAGCTATTTTGGCGGCTTCGTATTTATATATTTTAAAACCAAAATATGAAAAAATGAAAGAAAGTATTAAAAAAGAAGTCTATAATAGAGAAAAGAATATTTTGGAGCAGAGAAGGGAACTTGAGAATCTTAAAAAGATAGTTAGTGATTATAAAAATTTAAATGTTGATGACGTTAATAAATTAAATGATGTCATTCCTTCTCGTTATATTAAAGAGCGACTTTTTATTGAACTGAGCGAAATGGTTGAAAAGCAAGGATTTTCTCTACAATCCTTAACTATAAAAGAAGAAGCTGGTGCTGATGAAGCAAGTGCTGCCGGGACTCGTACTGTAACTAATAGTGCTAGTAAAGCTCCTAGTCGTAGTGGTGCGACGCCAATTAATCCTGTTAGTCCAATAGTGGAAGAGTCTGGTTTAGATTCAAAGATGTTGCGTTCCACCCTCAATATTCCTAATGAATTAGGAATAATAAAAATAAGCTTAGAAATGACCAAAGTTAACTATGATAATCTTAAAAAATTATTATACGTTTTGGAAAATAACCTAAAATTAATGGATGTTACTAGTCTTAATTATACACCAAATAAGAAACAAGCCTCTTTGGAAATTTTTACTTATTATTTGAAATAAGAAAAAAACTATGCGTTTACAAGAAAGAATAACTTTATATTTTTTAGTCTTACTAGTTGTTTTAGACGGTGTCTTTTTAGTTTTCTATAGTGAGGGTTGGGCTGATAATATGAATCAAAAGCTTATTAATAGTAGTTTGATTACGGCTAGTTCGGATAAAATAAAAATATCCGATAAAAGTGAAGAATACTCTTTTGATACTAATTTTTTTAATTCAGCCAAGTTTTCTAAACTTAAAGCCAGTTTTTCTGAGGCAGAAATAAAGCAAAAAATTGATGAGCTTATCAAAAAATCTAATCAAGAAAAAGAAGATGCTAAGAAAAAAGCGGAAGAAGAACAAAAATCCGGAATCAATACTAATACGCCAAATACATCGGGCATTGATATTCCTGGCAATGATTTAGAAAATAATTTACCAAATATTCCTAAAACCGAAACCAAAAAAACTTTCAAAGTTGGTAATAAAAATCCTTTCCAGTCTTCTTAAATTTTATGGAACGAAATAAACAATTATTAGATCTTTTGCTCAAAGAAAATAAGATTACGCCCGAGCAATATGAGAAATTTAAATTAGCGATGAAAAAAGGAAATCTTTCCGATATTTTAGTGGCGCAAAAAATTATTGACGAGGAAGCTTTGGCTCAGTTAAGAGCTCAGGTTTATAATTTTCCCTATATTAATCTTTTAACCCAAGAAGTTAGTAAAGAAACATTGAATTTTATTTTAGAAGAAGTTTCTCGTCATTATCAAGCAGTTTGTTTTGCCAAAGAAGATAAGACTATTAAAGTAGCCTGCGTTATCCCTAATTTAAAGACTATGGAGGCTATAAATTTTTTGGCTAACGAACAAAATTGTCAGGTTGAATATTATGTTGTTTCCCAGGGTAGTTTGCAAGCCGTCTTGGCTCAATATAAAAAAATTGAAGAAGAAATTTCTACGGCTTTAGAAATTAAAGCTAAAGAAGAGGCTTTAACTGATGGAGAGGAAGAATTAGTGCAAATTA
>JALOQQ010000064.1 GCA_025453315.1 Planctomycetota bacterium | reverse complement strand
CCGTCGTCCTGATTCCCCTGTTCATCCGGGCTAATTATAAAATAAAATCCTTTGCTTAACAAGATTTTACTTACTTAAAAATACCGGCTGTAAACGTTTACCAAAAAGACTAATAACGTAAAAGAATAAAGTGGCCGCCATCATATTAACTATTAATTCCAAACCGCAATTTAGCCAAAACGTTTTGCTAGTAAAAATTAACCAATCCTGATCATGTCCGGCCGAAATTAAACTAAAAATAATTCGCCTTGTTAAAACAGCAAACAAACTTAAGGCGACAAAAGAGTATAAACAAAAATCCGTAAAATAATTAGTAAAAAGTTGATAAAGTAAAAAACCTACAATTACTAAAGACAAGATTTGCCAACCAAAAGGAAAAAAAGAAAAAAATTCCATAATAAACCCCACCAATAAAGACGAATAAATAACTCGACGTAAACCAAAGAAAACCGTTATATAAACTAGAGCTAAAAGACTGATATTTAAAAAATGCCACCATCCCGGCAAAGAACTAAAAAAAGTTCGCTCCAATATAACGCAAATTATCAAAAAAACTATTTGAATGAAAATTAATAAATATTTACGCATTGCTTTAAACAATTAACCTATTATAAATTTATACTACTTTATTATCCTAATTTATCTAATTTACCTATTTTATTCTTTATCTTTAATTAGTCGGCAGAATTATGGCTACAGTATTTAATTCCCGACTACTATAAAGTGGCTCTAAATCAGCACTTTGCCAAATATCATTGCCTTGATTTTCGATATTAATTATTTTTCCCAACAACAAACCGGCTGGAATATTTTTAATCAAAGAAGAAGTTACCACCATATCACCTAAAGATATTTTTTCATTTTTGGGAATAAAGTTAACATGCATAGTTAAGCCCAAAGCTCCTTCACTAACACCAATAGTACGATCTTGATTTTGCAGTGAAATAGCAACCTTACAAGACTCACTAACCGTTAAACAAGCCTGGGCTGATTTATCCTCCACTTTTGTCACCTTACCAATTACTACCCCGGCCTCATTTATTAAAATTAAACCCGGGATCAAGCCATCACGAGATCCTTTATCCAGCAAAACTTCTTTTATGTTTTGATAAGCATCTAAATAAGTATCAGAGACAACGACGCGAGCCGTAACTCGACGCCAATCATGACTGGAAAAAAAATTTAATTGTTCTTGTAAATGTTTATTTTCAATTCGCAAACTTTCCAATTCAGCTTTCTGAGCTTGTAAGGCTGAATTTTCATTCTTTAACTCTTGTATTTTTTTTACCATTTCCTGCTCTTCTTTTTTATCGCTAAAATAAATATTTATTTTATTGGCGGTATTGTTTAATTTTATACTAACCGGAGAAAGAAAATTAAAAATCAACCTTTCCAAAGGACTCAAAACTTGTAAATAATGAAGAATCGTAATTAAAATTACTATCAAGAAAAAACTAAATATTCTTTTGCGTCTTAATAGTTTAGGCATATCAAGAACTACTAATTATTTATTCTAAAGACATTAGGAAAGAGAAACCATGTTGAGTAATTTTTGATCGGCTAATAAAACTCCGGTTCCCCTCACTACCGAGGTTAAAGGATCATCGGCTAAACGAACTGGAATTTTAGTGGCCTGACTAATGGTTCGATCCAAACCTCTAAGTAAAGAACCACCGCCACTAAGCAATATACCACGCTCATAAATATCAGCTACTAATTCTGGCGGCGTGGTCTCTAAAGTAATTTTTATATTATCAATAATCTTTCTAGCTGTTCTCAACATCGCTTCCCTAACTTGAGCATCAGAAATAAAAGCGGCTTTAGGTAAACCGTTAAATAAATCACGACCACGAATTTCTAGTTGTCTCGGTTCTTTAAGTGGTAAAACAGAACCAATGGTAATTTTAACAAATTCAGCCATCTGTTCACCAATTAAAATATTAAATTCCTCTCTAATATATTCAATTATATCATTATCAAATTCATTACCAGCTAAAGGTAAGGATTTCCAGGAAACCACTCCACCCAAAGAAATAACAGCTATTTCCGTGGTTCCACCACCAATATCAACAACCATATTAGCTGTCGGCTCAGAAACTATCAGTCCTGAACCAATGGCCGAAGCCATAGCTTCTTCTACTAAATAAACTTTTCTCGCTCCAGCCGAACGAGCGGCGTCAGCCACAGCCTTTTTCTCTACTTCAGTTACATCTAAAGGTATACCGATAACGACTTTAGGGCGAGAAAGGAGGGAAAAATTTTCTTCATTAATACGATTAATAAAATACTTGAGCATTTTTTCGGTAACCTCAAAATCAGAAATAACACCATGTTTTAATGGTTTTATAGTTTCAATGTGACCAGGAGTTTTACCGATCATTTTACGAGCTTCTTCGCCGATCTCTAAAATCTCAGAGGTTTTTTTATTTATAGCTACAACCGAAGGTTCATTAATAATAATGCCTTTGCCAGCAACATAAACTAAGGTATTTTTGGTACCCAAATCTATACCTAGATCATTGCTAAATTTTCCCCAAGAACTTGCTGCCATATTTTTTTTTACCTACCAATAATTTTTAAAGCTTCTTTAATTCTCTGACTAGAATTCTCGATATTTTTATCAACTCTTTTCAAAGCTTCCCTGGCTTCATTCAAGGAGTAACCAAGAGAAACTAAGGCATCAATTTCTTCACCACTAAGATTTTGTTTTTCAGCAGAAATTGAACCAAATAATTTACTAAGTTTTTCTTTTAATTCTAAAACTACTCTTTCGGCTGTTTTTTTACCAATTCCAGAAACCTTAGTTAACAAATAAGCGTCACCCTTAATAATAGATTCTTTAATGTCTGAGCAAGAAGCAATAACCAAAATTCCTAAAGCTGATTTTGGTCCAACGCCAGAGACAGACAATAATAATTCAAATAATTCTAACTCTTCTAAAGTTTTAAAACCATAAAGATCGTCCATGTCTTCACGAATGTGCTCATGAATATACAATTCTATTTCCCGGCCTGATTTTACTTCATTTAATACGGTTTCATTGACAAAAACCTGGTAACCAACATTATTAGTATCCAAAATAACATAATTTATAGTTTTGGCGATAATTTTTCCTTTTAAATAGGCAATCATAAACTTGATTAATAATTTAATAGCTAAAATTAGTCTTTAGACAAAAGAATAGTAAAACCATTATTAGTATAACATGTTGCTTGAGATAATTATAGTTGACGACGTAAAACACTGCCCTCTGGTACAATATTAGTAGAAGGAATATCAATAACAATTCTTTGTCCACCACCACCGCCATGAGCTTCAACAACTTTTTCTTGCTTATTAGGAATCATCATTTCCTTAACTTTAATATTTAAAACCTGATAAGGGGGAATAATAAGCTCTAAAACATCTCCCAAACGTATAGTGTTATGAACCTTAATTTCTAAAGATTGTATTTTATTCTTAATCACTACTTTTTCTACTTGACCACAAAACTCCCAAGCAGAAGAATTATGAGATAAAAAATTATTTTGCCCCTCGGTGGCTAACATTTTTTCTCGACCCAATAAGAATCCAGGGGTATAACCACGATGCACTAATTTATCTTTCAAATCATTTAAAAGTTGAGCCAAAATTTTTTTCTTTTCTTCGGCTTTCATTTTTTTATCTTCTAAAACATTAAAGGCTTGGCGATAAATACCAACGACAGTTGCTAAATAATAGACGCTTTTTGCCCGACCTTCTATTTTATAACTTGATACTCCAGCCTTCATTAAAGCAGGTAATTCAGATAATAAACACAAATCTTTAGAATTAAGGAGATAAGAGCCATGTTGTTCTGATACTAATTCTAAAAGCTCTTCATGCCCCTTAGCTTTAATAAAAACATCATATTCCCAACGACAAGGCTGAACACAATCACCCTGATTAGCGCTACGATCTAAAAAATATTTGGATAAAAAACAACGCCCTGAATAAGACATGCACATAGCGCCGTGAATAAAATATTCTAATTCTATTTTAGGATAAGCCTGGTGCATTTCTTGAATTTCTTTTAATGTAACTTCCCTGCCCAAAACTATTCTCTCCACTCCTTGTTTATACCAAAAAAATAAAGCTTCTTTATTGGTGCAATTGGCTTGAGTAGAAAGATGAATCGGTGTTTTGGGACAATGTTTTTTGGCTAAACTAATGATTCCCGGATCAGAAACAATTAAAGCATCAACTTGCTGTTTAGCTAAAAAACGGAGATAGGATGGCAATTTTTTTAAGTGGTGATTATGACCAAAAATATTTACTGTAACATAAGCTTTCTTTTTAAGAGAATGGGCATATTTAATAGCCTTAGCTATCTGCGTTAAAGTAAAATCATTAATACGCACTCGTAAAGAAAAATCTGGCAAGCCAAAATAAACCGCATCAGCGCCGTAAAGAAAGGCTGTTTTCATTTTTTCCCAGTTACCGGCCGGTGCCAATAATTCAAAAGTAATGTTTTTTTTCATATATTTAACTTATTTTTTAGTATAATATACTCTGTGTATAAAATAAACGTTGACAAAATATTATTTTATATGCCATATTAGTCTTTAAGATAATAGATCATTAAAACATTATTCAAACTTTATTGAATAATTAGAAAAATTAATTTCAAAACAATTAAAACAATAGTCTAATGGAAAAAATAGTAGACAAGAAAAAAGTTATCGACCAAACAATCTTCCTAGGTGTAAACCCTAAACATTGGCTCGATATCTTTTTATGGCCACTGTTAAAAATTTTTTTAGAACCTTTTTCTAATAGAATAGCTCATTCTTGGCACTGGACAAAAGTAAGTCAAAAAGATTATGAATCGCAAATTGGTTTATCCCTCAACGTCAATCAATTAGAAAGAGTTCCTGGTTTTAAAAAATCCAAACCTTTAAAAAATTATTGGAATGAAGTTTGGCATCGAAATTTTATTTGGCAAAGAGTAGCAATTCTCGCTCCCGAAAACGGCGATCATTACCATTTAGCTTATATGGAGGACAAAGAAGAAGCAAAGATAAATATCTGCAAACTAATCTTCAAAGAGCGAATTGGTATTTTATTGGGCCCTGACGATGCTTGGTATTTTGGTATAAAGCCAGATACTAAAGAAATAATTAAATTAGATCTCTTGGAAAAAACTACTAAAAACAAAGTGAAAGTCAATAAAAGCTTGCTTTTAATATAAAAAGACCGCCTTTTAAAGTGGTCTTTTTCTTATTTAAAAAATTATCTATTTTTTACCAAATCTTTTTATTCTAATTAATCCAGAAATTGGAATAATCTCTAATCCTTGTTTCTCGAGTTCATCTAAAAATAAATTCATACCTAAAGAATCTGAAGCGATATGTCCAGCAATAACAACATTGATATGATGTTTTTCTGCTTCTTTACGATGTTCTTCGCGCATATGCATGCCAATAATAGTGCCGATGCCATAATGCGACATTCTTTCATAGATATCTTTTGATCCAGAGGTACCACCAGTAAATTCAGTGACCACAATCTTACCACAATGACTATCGGGTGAACCAGCAAAAATCATTGGGCCAGCCTTACGTTTTACAGCTTCCTTATATTCAGGAATTTCCTTTAAAAGAGTAATAATATCTTCAACTTGGACTAACTCTTTTTCTCTTTTTTTAATCATCTTCCAAAGAAAGTTAGCTCCTAAATTATCAGCGATAGTATGTGTACACATAAAATCTAAATTCAAGGCTTTGGCCATATCAACGCTTTGATAATGATTAATTGGCGAAAGACCACGACTAACCTCAGAAATACGCGGACGAATAAGCGATTCAGCAATATTTATAGGTACGCCACAATCAGCCAAAACTTCAGCCTGCAAATCCATAACACTATGTAAATCAGCTAGAGCTGAACCCTCAGGATGATGAGCAATCACTAAATCAGCTTTTAATTGCTGAGCTAAT
>JALOQQ010000010.1 GCA_025453315.1 Planctomycetota bacterium | reverse complement strand
ATGCGCAAATTTCTTAGAGCAATAATAATTTCTTTTATTTGTTCAAACTCTTTTTCGGCTTTATCTTTTTCAGCAAAAATATTATTAACATTATTTACTAGCTCATTTAAATTTTATTTATTAGAATCATTCTCATGTATTTTTCCAACCGTAGGCCATTTTTCGATAAGTAACATTTTTTCTTCTCCCAATTTATTCCAAATTTCTTCGGTAACAAAAGGAATGTAAGGGTGCCACAATTTTAGTAGAGTTTTTAATGTGTAAATTAAAATCTCATCTTTTCCATTTTCGATCTTAGCTATTTCTAAATACCAATCAGCAAAATCACTCCAAGTAAATTCGTACAGAATTTCAGCGGCTAAAGAAAAATTATGATTATCTAATTCTTTAGTGGTTTTTAAAATAATCCCATCTAATTTATTTAATAACCATTTATCAGCTAAAGTTTTAGCTTCTGGTCTTTCCTTAATATTCTTTACTTTTTCCGCTTCTATTTTTCCTAGAATAAAGCGAGAAATATTCCATAATTTATTAACAAAATTACGAGAAGCCTCTACCTTTTCTTCATAGAAACGAGCATCATTACCAGGAGTAATTCCTTTCATTAAACTTAAACGCAAAGCATCGGTGCCATATTGATTAATAACCTCTAGTGGATCTAGACCATTGCCAAGTGACTTAGAAAATTTTCTACCATCTTTAGCGCGAAGAATGCCATGAATATAAACATTCTTAAAAGGAATGTCGTCTAGGGCATAAGTGGTCATAAGTATCATTCTAGCCATCCAAAAAAATAATATTTCATAACCCATTTGCATCCACTCCGTTGGATGAAATTTATTAAGCTCTTCTTTATTATCTGGCCAACCTAAAGTAGAAAAGGTCCAAGCTCCAGAAGAAAACCAAGTATCTAAAGTATCATCGTCGCGACGAGCTTGGGCTTGGCATTTTGGACATAACGGACTTTCTTCTTCAGTATAAAAATTTTTCTGACACTTATCACAATAAGCCACCGGAATGCGATGTCCCCACCAAATTTGTCGAGAAATACACCAATCGCGCAAATTATCAATCCAATGTAAATAAATATTATGAAATTGGTCTGGATTAATAATAATCTTTTTTTCTTCTTGATTGTTGTGCCCACTGGTAACAGCTTCGCGCATTAAATCTTTGAGAGTCTTATTCCTACCTGGAATAATTTTATTAACATCCACAAACCATTGTTCCATAGGAAGCGCCTCAACCACATCGCCAAAACGATCGGAGGTGCCTATATTATTTTCAATATCCTCTTCTTTAATTAATAAGTTATTCTCTTTTAGCCACTCCACTAATTTTTCTCTAGCTTCTAAAAGACCGAATCCCTGATATTTTCCAGCAGCTTCGAGCATTTTACCATCCTTACCAATAACTGGGACAATACTAATTTCTTTGTTCTTTTGATACATTTCAAAGTCTATTTGACTATGCGCCGGTGTAACACCAATAGCACCCGTACCATATTTAGGGTCAACTGCTTCATCGGCAATAATAGTAATTGTTTGTTTTTCTTTAGCACCAAGATCAATCGTAAATTTTTGTCCAATATATTTTTGATAACGCTCATCATTAGGATGAACGGCGACAGCAACATCTCCTAATTTAGTTTCAGGACGAGTCGAGGCAATGGCAATCGGAAAATCTGCTGAATATTTAAAAGTATATAACTTAGATTTTTGTGGCTGATAAACCAATTCATCGTCTGAACAAGTTGACTGCCCCTTCACTGACCAATTTACAACTCGGTAACCACGATAAATCAAAGCGTCATCGTACATCTTTTTAAATAAAGTATTTACGGCTCTGGAGCGAGGTTCATCAAAAGTATAAGCTAAGCGAGACCAATCACAGGAAGTTCCCATTTTTCTAATTTGAGATAAAATAGTGGTTTTAGAATTTTCAGCGTATTCTCTAATTTTATTTAATAAGCCTTCGCGTCCTAATTCTTGGCGAGGATTAAGCATGCCCTCTTTTCTTAAATTTCCTTCTACTCTAGCTTGAGTAGCTACAGCCGCGTGATCAGTGCCGGGAATTAATAAAGCGCGTTTACCTTTCATTCTTTGATAGCGAAGTTCAGTATCCATTAAAGAATTTTCTAAAGCATGGCCTAAATGTAATACTCCGGTAACATTGGGCGGGGGCATACAAACGACAAACTTACCCTCAGATTGTGAGGGCAAATTATCAGGATTGAAATAACCAGATTCTTCCCATTTTTTATAAATATTATCTTCTACCTCCTTAGCCTCGTAAGCTTTAGAGAGTTCGATATTAGCCATAGATTTTACAAAATAAAAAAGCCATTATTACTTTAATGTATCAGTAAAAATGGCTAAATGTCAATCGGCGAAAAAATATAATTTCTATTTTTCTACAGTACTAGCATTCTTTAAATTTTTTTCAAAATTATAACTTCTCCCTTATCAGCATCCACTTCCACCTCATCACCATCCTGCAAAACTGAAGTGGCGATTTTAGTACCAGTTACACAGGGTATACCTAATTCTCGAGAAACAATGGCGGCATGAGAAGTTATTCCACCTTCATTGGTTACTATAGCCTTAGACATTTTCATAACCGGCATAAAAGAAGGTGAGGTAGAATCGGCCACCAGAATCTCGCCCTGCTTGAAAAAACTAAAATCTTTGCCACGATAAATTATTCTTACTTTTCCACGCACTTTTCCCTTAGAGACAATAACTCCTTTAAAACCTTCCACCCCAGAAACACTTTTGTATTTATTAATAATAGAACTTATATCACTAGTATCATAAATCAAGCTAGTTTTATTTTTTTTACAATCAAAAAATACAACATATTTATCATTAACTCTTTGATTTAATTCTTCCATTCCAACCGACAAGACTCCTTTTCTTAAAAATTCATAAATTTCCTCTTTGGTTAAGTTAATAGCCTGTTCGTAAGTGACCTGATATTTCTTTTGCAATAATAATTTTTGGAGCGCCAAAATAAAATATCGAGAATAGCGCAAAACTTTACAAAGATGTTCAGCACGTTCTGTTCTAATATTTACATAATGATGAAAAAAAGAAAGCTGGGCTTTAATTTCTTTATCTTTAACTAGTCTTAAAATATTTTGAAAACTTTTTTCATTTCTTTTAGCTATGATTGGATAAGACTTTACTTCTTTTTCTTCTTTTTTCTCTTTGATATCTTTTAAAATTTCTCTAAAATCTTCTTCGGTATATAATCTTTCTTTTAATGAATATTCAGTTAAATAATCAAATTGTGGCAATAATTTTTGATAATCTTTTTTAGTTTTAACCTTTAAAAGAGCGAGGCGTAGTTTTTGATAATCAAAAACAATAGAAGCTTGCGAGGCGGCGGCGATTAACTCTTGGGCAAAATTATATTTTTTTAGCTTCTTAGAAAAATCATTAAAAAAATCATCAATCAAAATTGGGAATAATAAAAAAGGACTAAAAATTTTTGTCACGCGCCAATATTCATCATAGATTTTAATAAGAGACTGGGGAGTGACTTTTATCTTTTTAAACTTCGGGATAATACTTAAATATTCTTTAACTGCTTTTTGGTAATAAGCTAAATGCTTTCTTAAATCTTTTTCAGAATTTATCGAGCAAATATCCCGGCAATATTTTAAAGTCTTGTTTCTTTCAAAAAAATAATCAGTGTTGCCGTTGGGCAGAGGAAAAGAAACCATATCCGTATTAGCAATCTTCGCCAACTCTTCCAATATATAAACGCGGTGTACTGTGGAGGGGCGGGAAGCTAAAAGGAGCATGTTCTTTTGATAGGCTAATACTTTTTCGGTTATTTTATTCATAAAAAATAAATCAATATTATTAAGATAATATTAGCATTTAAACACTAACTTTAAAAATTACTTTCCCAATTTATCCTCAATTTAATTACTTAATTTGTTTTACAGTTCCCTCGGTCGCATTAACTTCAACCACATCCCCATCATTTAAAACGGAGGTAGCTATTTTTGTACCAATAACACAAGGAATTCCTAATTCACGCGAAACAATAGCCGCATGACAAGTTAAACCGCCTTCATCAGTAATAATAGCCGAGGCTCTTTTCATAAGAGAAATATATTCTACGCGTGTCATTCCAGCCACTAAAACATCACCATCTTTAAAATCATTAAAATCCTTATGATATAAAATCTTTTTTACTCTTCCTTTAACCAAACCCTTATTTCCACAAACTCCTTTTATTAATTTAGCACCGCTCTTATTATATTTAGCATTATAAAATTCCTCAGCTTTTTTTCTAGCCAAATTATAATCCAAAAAGAAATCTTCGTATTCTTTACCATAATAGGAACAAACCACATAACCCTTAGTTCTTCTTCTTAAAACCGGGGCCATTTTTTTTACTGCCTTGATGCCCTTACTTATCTCGTCAACCGAAATAAAAGGAATAAGTTCTTCTTCAACTTTAGCTCGCGAAAATATTTCTTTAGCAATACGGTTCATTATCACAAAACTTTGATTGAAAACCTTCTTGCGTTCATCACGCAAATCAATAACTGTTTGTAAATAAAAAACTAAATCTTTTTGTTTCTTATTTAAATTTTTAAGCCAATTCTGAAAATCCTTTTCCTTTTTTTCTTTTTCCCGCTTCTCTTTATTCAAACTTTTTTCAGCTTCAAGGGGGGAAATGTCTTTATATTCTTCTGATAATTTTTTATCAACTTCTTCCAAACTAAGCACGTTTTGATAATTAGCATAGAAATATTGGCATTTTTTTACAATCTGCTGCCAAGAAATTTTTTTCTTTAATAAACCAAGAATATAAAGATATTGTTTTTTATCGAAGGAATCACTCAGAGGAATAACGGCTTTATCCCAAACAGCTTCAATATCACTAATCTTGATATTAATTAATTTTTCCTCAACTAAATCAACAAAAAAAGACTTTTCTAGAGGAAAAACTGAAAAATGAACACGTCCATTTAATAACCAAGCTTTTCTTTTAATATCTTTTACTAAAGTGTTTAGTTGGGAAATCTTAAAAGAATGTAAAACATTCTCTGATAAAGAATTATATAGTTTTTCAACTTCTTTCTCGGTCTTATAGAATTCTATTATTTTTTTAGATAAAAGATTAGGATTTTTAAAAAAATTCACTAAAAATTCTTTAGAAATTCTAGCTAATTTGTCACAAACAAAAATACTAAAACTCTTCTCTTTATTTAGTGCCAGAATACAAATGTTATCAGTTTTATCTTTAAAAGAGGAATAATTTTTATAATGATTCCAATCAAAAAAATAAAACACCGAATTGTTATTTAGAAGTGGCCAAATTTCTCTATTCTTTATTCTGTTTAATACACGATCAAATTTATCCATAAAACCTATCTTTTTTTATTCACTAATAACGAAATTAATTTAAAATTTTTACTATTCCTTTATCAGCATCTACTTCTACTTTGTCTCCGCTTTTTAAAATTTGAGTGGCAATTTTAGTACCAATAATACAGGGCTTTCTCATTTCTCTGGCTATAATGGCGGCATGACAAGTAATACCGCCCTCATCAGTAATAAATGCTATTGATTTTTTCATAGCCGGTAAATATTCTGGAGTAGTCATAGAGGTTACTAATACTTCTCCATTCTTTATATCCATAATTTCTTTTTTAACCATAATTAGTTTAACGGTGCCCCTAACGCAGCCTAAAAAAGCGGATTGACCCCCAAACTCTTTTATATTACTAGTAAGAGTAAAATTATGGCTATACCCTAATTTATTAAAAGTTTCCTTAATTTTTTTTAACTCATTACCTGTATTCAGGGTTCCTTTTTTGGAATAAATAAAACCATTAGTTCTGGACTTAATCTTTTTCAGGTTTGGAGCCTTATCATTCAACAACAAACCTTTTAACTCATTATAATCAATAAATCTAGAACAACCTTTTAAGTTACTAAAACGTTTTTCTATAATATTACATATCAAATTACATAGTTCGCGTCCTTGGGGGAGTGTTTTTTCTGAAATTTTACGCGCTGATACTGCCAATTTTATTTCGGAAAAAAATTTTTTACTAAGACTAGGGTTATTTTCCAACCAAATTGGAAGCCATTTCATAATTACAAATGGACCAAAATGTTTTTTCATATACTCTGAATATTTATAAAAAATACTCCAAAGTTCCTTGTTATCATTTTTTTTCTTTAATACTTGTTTAGACTTTTTAAAAAAATCAAAAAAATCTCTAGTTAATAAAAGAAAATTATCATACTTCCTAACAAACCATTTTGGATTTTTTTGTATTCTTTTAATTATCGACTTTAAAAATTTACCATAATGTTCCTCACTTAATAATACGACATCTGAATATTTATCATGAAAATAAAAAACAACATCGCTGTAAGACCAACCTAAAAATTTGTTTAATCCTTTAATTAAACTGTTTCTCCAGACATACATATCCATAAGCGCCATGTCGCGCGATAATATTTTTTCAGTCTTTTTCATAATTATTGATTAAAGAGATTCTAACAAAAAATTATTTTTTTATTTTTTTAACAACGCCTTTAATGGCATCAACTTCAACTAAATCACCCTCATGTAATATTGAAGTAGCTATTTTTGTACCAATAACGCAAGGTTTTTTTAATTCTCTAGCAACTATAGCGGCGTGGGATAGAATTCCTCCGCCATCAGTTACAAAAGCCCCAGCTTTTTTCATAATTGGCAAATATTCTGGCCTCGTCCATGGAGCAACTAAAATATCGCCATTATTAAACTGTTTAATTTTTGTAGGATCAAAAACAATTCTAACAACTCCGCTTACTCTACCTCCAAAAGCAACTTGACCAATTATATCGTTTTTTTTATTTAAAAAAATAGAACCAAACTTAGATATCTCCTTTCCAACCAAAACGTCTTCAATTTTGCCATTCTCAAAAAAAATTACACAGCCCTTACCTCTTTCCTGTAAAATACATTCCTTTGGTAAAGATTTTTTATCGCGCCAATAAGCAGTAATTTCATCAACAAAACTAAATAAAATATTTCTTATTTTATAATTTGATTGGTTGCTTATACATTTAGCTATTTTTTTCATGAATTTAATTTCACAAGAAAATACTGGTTCAGCGTGAATTCTGGCAGATTGTAGTTTCTGCAAGTTAGCACCCAAAACCTTCTTAGGTAAAAAATCCACAATATTCTTAACCTGAATATGATATTGATAATAATCATTTAAAAAACAAGAATTATATTGTATATAATCTTGATGGTTGAACTTTTCTTTTTTCTTACTATAAATAGATAATAATATATCTGTACCTGAGCGAAATTTTTTACAAATAAAATCAATATAAGATGAACTTTTCATTGCTTTTTTAACAACCTTTTCTCCAAATATTTTTCGCTCAGATTCTCTGATATAACATGTCGTTACTTTGCCGTCCCAAACCATAACCGCTTGTTTAACAAAATAATTAAACTCTTTAGAAAATGGCTTACGAGTAAAAATTGACAACCAAGAAGAGAAACCAATAGGAGCCCATTTATCTCCGGAAAAATAAACTATCCAATCATCGTGTTTATATTTATTAATTTCCATATAATATTTATTAAAAATTATTTTCCTTTATTTCCCTATCTAGTTCGTCTCGTTCTTTCATTATATCATCTAATAATTCCTTAGTAATTGGCCAAGTTTTATTTTGATATTTTAATTCACCAACTACCTGACCTTTTTTTTCTTTTATAATAACCGAGTACCCTTCACTAAAATTAAAGCAATTTTTATCTTCACGGCTATTAATAAAATCATAAACCGCTTCTTTACCATCTATTTTCTCTATTATCTTCATTAGAAAATTCTCCACTGTACCAGCATGGCTACCACAGAAACGTTGCATCTCGTTGCCAAATTTTTCATAACCTTTTTTCTGATCTTTTTTTTCTTTAGCATCCTTCTCTTTATTTTTATCTTCTTCAACAACCTGTTTCCAACGAGGCAAAATATTCATATATTTTTCTACTACTTCAGCAAAATTAGCGGCCGTTCTAGTATAAGAAGTAGAAGTCTCATCCTTACACTCTTTAGCCAAATCATCGCTTTCATCAACTAAAAATCTAAGAGCGTCTTTCAATTTTAAAAAATGTTCGTAGCCAATTTCATTAAATTTTTTAGTACCACCCCAATCAAAATTTAATCTATCATCAACAATCTCTTTTTTGCCAAACTTAATTTGTTCATCTATTTTTTTTCTTATATCTTCTAAAGAGTCTTCTGGCTCAATCTCTTCATTAGCCAACATTTGGCGGTGAGCCGTTTCTAAAGTTCTCTCGCGACTAGTTCCATAAACTAATCCCATTTCTGGATGACCATCTTTATTTTTTCCAATTTCACTAGCATGAACTCTACCAGAATCTGACAATCTAACTAAATTATCACTTTCTCTTGGCGTCTTTTCTTTATCATCGTGACGAAAAAACTCCAAACGAATAGAAGGCTCTGCTTCTTTTTTTTCTTGTTTTTCAATTCC
Organism: Planctomycetota bacterium; assembly: GCA_025453315.1. GTDB lineage: Bacteria > Patescibacteriota > Patescibacteriia > Patescibacteriales > UBA12465 > JALOQQ01. The sequence goes on along the minus strand of JALOQQ010000010.1, from coordinate 9,583 downwards.
AAAATTTTCTAAAATCTTAGACATAATATTATTATAAAAATTTATTAATCATTTATTTTAATAAACAGACTACTGTATTACTTTTTTAATCTTTTTACAATTCCTTTATTCGCATCAACTTCAACCATATCACCATCACGCAATATCGAGGTAGCAATTTTAGTACCGATGATACAAGGTTTTTTTAATTCTCGGGAAACAATGGCCGCATGACAAGTTAAACCACCTTCATCAGTAATAATTGCCCCACATTTTTTAATTAAAGGCATTAACTCTGGACTCGTACTAATACTAACTAAAATATCATTATTATTAAAAATAACCTTCTTAATATTATTATCCAAAACTAAACGCACCCTTCCTTTTATTAAGCCTCTTTGAGCGCTCGTACCTTTAATAAATAAATTTTCCTTTTCTTTAAAATTATTTATTTTTTCTTTTACATTCCTTTTTTCAATATTTCGAATAAATTTTTCTGGATTTTTGATCCAAGTAATTTTTTCTTTATCTTGAATAACTTGATAAACAAAATATTTATCTTTTTTATCCAAAGAGCGTTTACTAAAATTAATTCGACTTTCTAATATTTCTTTTAAAGAAAAATTATTAATTTCGGACTCTTTTTTCAGGCCAAATTTTTTTATTTGTTTAAAAGCCAAAGGAATAATTATCTTATTGATTACTTTTTCGTAATTACTTACTGATCTTAATTTGTTAATCAAGCCGATTAATTTTTTATTTTGACCCTTTTTAAAAACTACATCGCCACTGCGGAAGGGTAAAACCGTACAAAGCAATGACAATTCTATTAAAAAGTCTATCGCCTCTGGAATATTTTTAAAACTATTTTTTTGTAAGAGTTTAACAACTTTTTTATTTAACAAAACACCCTGTTTTAATAAAGTCTCTAATTTTTTTCCCTGCTTTAAAGCAAAATTATCAAAAGCCGAAAAAAGTTTTTTCTGTTCATCTTTAAGACGATAATATCTCACCACTCCTCTAGGATATTCTATCATTAAACAATTCTTAGTATTAGCGCCAATAATTTTTTTATATAACTCCGAAGAATACCAAGCATACCATAAAGAAGCCCCGAAAAGAGTAAAGGGTCGAGCAATATATAATTCCCAATTATCATTCTTCATAATAGGCTATCTAAAAATCTAAAAATTTTATTTGCTAATATTTTTTGGTAAAAATATTTTATTTTAGAATATTTAATATTTCTTCTAATTTTTCTTCTACTTCAGTTTTGAGCTTGGCTTCTACGGTAATGCGCAACAAAGGCTCCGTATTAGAACCGCGAACATTAAGCCACCAAGAATCACCATACACTGTGACGCCATCTAAATAATCTTGTTGATAAGTAGAGAAATGGAGTTTAATTTTTTCAATAGCTTCGTCTTTACTAGGAACAGTAATATTAGTTTCCGGACAACGTTCATAAGTGCTAAGTTCACTAGCTATTTGTGATAAAGGCTTGGAGCTTTGTGATAACACTACGAGAATAATAAGCCAAGCAATATAACCAGAATCAGCAAAGCCGTTTTGAGAAAAACAATAATGTCCAGAAACTTCACCACCCAAAATACCATTATTATCTTTTAGACCATGCATAACATTAACAAAACCAACCGCCGTACGTACAGCCTTACCACCCATTTTATTAACAAACTCTTCTACTGACTTAGAACAAAGCAAATTATAAGCAATGCCCTTGCCCTTATTCTCGGGTAAAGATAATAAATACTCGGCTAAAATAATTAAGGTAATATCACCTCGGATAAAATTACCATTTTCATCAACCAAAAAAATACGATCAGAGTCGCCATCAAAAATAAAACCAGCCATAGCTCCAGTTTCTTTTATTCTAGCAGCAATAGCCTTTTGACTTTCTGGATCTAGAGGATTAGATGGGTGATTAGGAAAACTACCATCTAAATCAAAAAACAAAGATTCAACTTTTATTGGTAAATGTTTTTCTAATAAAGGAATGGTCTTTCCAGCCATGCCATTACCAGCATCCACTACAATTTTAATCGGTTTAATTTTTTCTATATCAACTGTCTGTAAAAGATAAGAGATAAACTCTGGCATAATATCCCTTTGACTTATAACGTCTTGTTCGTTTAACTCCTGATGTGCTTCAACTGTTTCTTGTATATTAATACCGCGAATCATATCAAAAGAATCACCGTTCTTTTTTATCATTTTAAAACCGTTATATTCTTTAGGATTGTGAGAGGCAGTAATCATAATGCCGGTATCAAAATTCAATCTATTAACGGCAAAATAAACCGCATCGATTGGAACAAGTCCTAAATCAACAACCTCGGCCCCGGCTGACGTTATACCGGCGGCTAGTGACTTAAATAAAACTTCCGAGGATAGACGCATATCACGACCAATCGCCACTTGTTTAGTTTTGGTATAAGTAACAAAAGCGGATCCTATTTTCTGAGCTGTTTCTTCATTTAACTCCGTAGGATAGATACCACGAATATCATAAGCTTTAAAAATGTTTGGATTAATCATATGTTTAAATTAAGTTTAACTAATAATTCTAATTATACCTTTATCAGCATCAACTTCAACCATGTCGCCGTCACGTAAAATAGAGGTGGCAAGTTTCGTACCTATAATACAGGGTTTTTTTAATTCACGGGCCACAATAGCGGCATGACAGGTAATACCTCCGGCATCAGTAATAATGGCCGCCGCTTGCTTCATGGCTGGAACAATACTAGGACTCGTCATGCGAGAGACTAAAATATTTCCTGAATGAATCTTTATCATTTCAGCCGCCACATTAACAATTTTAACTCGCCCACAAACCTTACCGTTATAGGCGGGCTGACCCTTTAATTCTTGATTGGAAGAAATTTCAACTACTGGCTTATAAAAATCTAATTGTTTTATAATATTCTTAGCTTCTTGACCTAAATAAAAACTTGTTTTACCTTTTTCTGAAATATGAAGACTATATTTTTGTCGAGCTTCAGTTATCTTAGAAAAATCTTTTTCTAATAATTTTGGGAAGTCTTGGGGAGCTAAAAATCTAATTTGCTCTAAACTCAAATTGAAACGTCGACCGATTTCTTTGAAAATTGGCTCTAAACAATAAAAGCCAAAAAATTGTGCATCCTTACTGTATAAACGAACAAACAAAGAGTCGCGAACTATTTTAAAAATTTCTTGATGTTGCTTATCAATTTTATACTCCTTAATAACTTTTAATTGCCTTTGTTTTATTTCCTTAATTTCCTGCTGTATTTTTTTTAAAAATTTATTAACACCAATTTTTTTTATTTTTTGTAATTCATCATTAAAATAATAAAAATCTAAAATCTTTCCTTCTAAGCCATATTCCAACCACTCATATTTTTTAACGTGTTCTTTTAAAGATTCTTTTAGTTTAATCTTATCTTTTATAATACCAATCTTAGCTAAAGCTTCTTTTTCTAGGGTCCAGTTACTTTTCAAAAAAGAAGAGATTAAATACTGATAAGCCTGTTGGAATTTAATTTTGGCTTTTATTTTTTCCGACTGTTCTTCTAAATATTTCTGTAAATAATTACTAACTAAATTATCTGGGGTTTCCAGTAGCCACATTGGTCCGCGTGGTAGATGAACCGTAACCTGCGCTTTATTAAAAACCATTACTATTTTTATTAATTGCTTATTCGATAATTTTAAAGGATTGAGTCTCTTTATCTTTTTTCCTAATTTAAAAACTTTGTTAGAATTTAATTTGTTAATTTTATGAAGAAAATGCCAGTCTTTTGGTTTAGAAAATAATTTGGAAAAATAAATTTTATTAATTTGATCGTATTCTTCTTTTAAAACTAGTAAATTACAAGATGAGTTTATATATTCGGCCGCTGTAGCACTTAAGCGTGGGAACCTCCATGTTATAGCGCCAGTAGAAAAAGCCTCCCAATTTGGAGTGACAAATAAATAATTAGCATAATCTTCTTTTTCTAAAACAAACCATTGCTTATTATTAAGTTTGCTAATAATTTTTTTCATAAAAATAATTATAATATTTTTACAATTCCTCTGTCAGCATCAAGCTCTATTATATCACCATCACGCAATATCGAAGTAGCAATTTTAGTACCGATAACACAAGGTTTTTTTAATTCTCGAGCAATAATAGCGGCGTGGCAAGTAATACCGCCCTCATCCGTAATAAAACCAGCAGCTTTTTTCATGGCCGGTAAATATTCCGGCGTGGTCATGGGTGCGACTAGAATTTCTTGATTTTTAAAATATTTTATTTCATTTTTTAATCTTAAAATTCTTACCTTACCTTTTATTCTTCCAGTACAAGCAATTTGCCCCTTAAAGCTATTGTCTACTAAACTAACTTTTTCTTCCTGAAAAATATATTGGGTATTTTTTTGTTTAAACTCAGACAAAGTCTCTGTTTTAAAATAATGGCCGGGGATAAAAACAAAATTTTTCATTCGCTCTTGCAGAACTCTTAAATTTGGAAATTTTTTAAAGTCTAATGGCGTAACAACGGTTTCTCGATTTTTAGTTTGCGGAAATAATTTTCTTAAGCTTGTTCTAATAAATTTATCAGACTGATCATAAAAAGAATCTTTCTCTCTTTTGGCTAGGGCCTCTGTCTTTAAACCTTTAACAAAACCAACTTCTTTAGCTACATAATACCAAAAATTAAAAAGCGTTCCCGTTTCTTTAATTAATTTCAAAACCTTTAAAAACTCTTTTTTGGAAGTTAATTTATTATTCTTAAAATAAGTCTGGAGTTTAATTAATTTTTTATCATATTCTTGAAAAAACTTTTGATAATTGGTTGCTGATTGTTTAGCTTTAATTTTTAAAGCTTTTACTAGAGCTAAAAAAGAACTTTTATTTTCCCATATTTCTACCAGCCCTTTATTAACATAAAAAATAATTGGAATTGGCAATTTATTTTTTAATCCCATTTTTTTAAAGACACCATACTCAATACTTTCCGCCCAAAAACCTTCAACCAGCAAATCAATATCGCGTGAATATTCTTTTTTAAAAACCATTTTCATATCTTTACTTAATAAAATTAATCTTTATTCAATAATACCAATCTTCTATTTAATAATACTAATAATTCCTTTATTAGCGTCAATTTCAATTTCCTGATTATTTTGCAAAACTCTGGTAGCTATTTTTGTGCCAATAACGCAGGGGATGCGCAATTCACGGGCCACAATAGCGGCGTGAGAAGTAAGACCACCTTCATCAGTAATTATAGCGCCAGCCTTTTTCATAATTGGTAAATATTCTGGTCTAGTCATTTGGGCCACCAAAATCTCTCCCTGTTTAAAATCTAAAAAATGACGACGATTTAAAACTAATCTGACTTTTCCTTTTATTTTCCCGGCTGAAGCTGGGGTGCCTTTTATTTCTTTTATCGCCTCATTGATTTTTTCTTTTTCTTGCAAAATTAATTCATTAGTATAGTAACAACTCTTTTTATAATAAACCAAGGAAATATTTTTTCTCTTTTTTAATTTATTTAATAATTTACTTTTATTATTAAAAAATTCTTTAAACTCAAACCAAAAAGAGTCTTTTGCTAGTTCAATGTTAATTTTACTGCGCCTAGAAGCTTCTTCTAGGAAACGAAAAGCCGTAAAGGTGCCAATAAGATTAATTAATTTCCTTTGATCGCGGATAATTTCAGATATTCTCAATAAATTAATAATTTTCTTTTCTACCATTAATAAATTGATATTTATCTTTTTTAATCTAAAAACTTTTTTCTTATTTAAACTTTTAATTTCTTCCTTGATATATTCTTCAGTAACCAGTGGCGCCGCCATATAATTAGTGCGCATAAAAAAGAAATCTTTTAAATATTGCTTTATGAGTCTCTCTTTTAATTCAACTTTTTTAGTCTTAGCTATTTTTTTAATGGCTAATTCGTTTTGCAACATAAAACTGCGGTAACTTGTATTTAAAATACTTGGTAAAATTTTAGTCGCCTGCTTATACCTCATCAACAAAGAATTCATTAATTTATCGGAGAGATAGGTCTCATAAATAAAAGTAATAATACCCATGGCATAATAACTTATATAATTTTCCATGAATTTATTATAGAACATTACTAATTCTTCGTTATTTAATACTGGTAGTAGTGGTAATAATAATTTGGCTTCTCTTTTTATTTTTTTGGCATCAGCCGTAATTTGTTTTTTTATTTTTTTAAAATAATTAAAATTATTTTGTTTATTTAAAAATTTTAAAATATTTTCTGAAACTTCTTTATACTCTTTTTCGTTAATCCATTCATCTCCCTTGGGATGTCCCTGGGTAATCGTAAAACCCCAAAAAGGAAACTTAAATTTCAATTTAACATTTCCTCTTTTGACCACCTCTAAAACAGCGGACATGGAAAACGCACAACCCTCTAAACCAGAGGCTTTATTGGCTAATATTAATAACTTGGACATAAATATGATTTGTTTTATTGACTTTATTATAGCAAACAATACTTATAAATGATAATAATTCTAGTTGTCTTTAATAAAACCTGGTTTACGATTTTAAAGGCTTAAAATATTGACAAAAATTATATTTTATACTATAATTACAATCAATAATGTTCATTGTTTAACTAAAAAACCGGTAAAACCGGAGGAGGAGCTATGAAAATCTTCATTTTTTGTCGTCATTCTCTAAAGAAAGGCGAGATTATCGGCCAAGAAGGCTTAGATATGTTGGAGGGCCACGAACTGGTGCTTAAAGACGATGATTGTTTATTCCCCACGTATTTGTATAATTATGTTTTTTACGGAGAATATTACAGAACTTGCCAGACGGCTTTGGCTTTAGTGGCCAACCTCGACTACAAAGTCCGTGTTATGGAGCCAATATCCAATTTAAGTTCGAATAAATTTTTCGAACAATTCTATCAGCCCGGCAATGATGCTTGGAAAAAAGAATTGGAAAACGGTACGCCAAGCACCGAGGCCTTCGACAAAGTGTATGGCAAAATTCAAACCACAGAATGGGGAATGTTTTTTGCCGAAGGCGTTAAAATCGCTTTTAGTAAAATGGAAAAAGACACCGTCGGCATAGGCTTCGGTCATGATCCCTGGATCAGTTATGCTGCTAGATATTTTGGTAAAAATAATATTAGAGCTCTAAAAGAGCTAGAATACGAAATTTTTATTCAAGAAGATGACGGCCGAATCTGGGTAGCAAACAGGCCATATATACACGCTATACAATTTGGCAGATTAACGTACTTAGATAGATAGACTCTAAAACTTTAAACTAAAACCTCATCCTTAAAAAGATGGGGTTTATTTTTTAAAGACATCTACTTATTAATTTTAGATTAATTAGTCATCGAATAATGAAATAGATAAATAATAATTTATAAATTTTTAATCATTAAACCTTATATCTTCCTCACTACTCCCAAATTAGCATCTACTTCTACCAAATCACCATCCTTTAAAATACGTGAAGCACTACGAGTACCAACTATACAGGGCTTTTCTAACTCTCGAGAAATAATAGCGGCGTGAGAAGTAAGGCCACCTTCATCCGTAATAATAGCGGCAGCTTTTTTCATAACGACAACAAAATCAGGCGAAGTCATAATCGTAACTAGAATATCGCCATAATTGAAATATTTCATGTCTTGTGAACTTTTAATTATCTTTACTCGACCTTGGGCATTACCCGAACAAGCCACCACTCCTCTGATTTCTTTCTCTTCGTTGGCAAAGTAAGCTCGTTCAATTTCATTCTCAACAGTCAAAACATTATCAGCTGTAAAAGATATTTTATTATTCTGCATTATAAGACGATAAGCTATTTTTCTTTTATTAATTTCTTTTTGTAATTTTTCACCTTTCTGCCATTTATTAATTTCCGCACAATTAATATATAAAGAGTCTATCAAACCTAAATTCCATTCATCCGCCAAACGTTGATATAATTTCTTAACAATTACCGCCATGGCTTTTAAAGTATCGGCTTTTCTAATATCTTGTAAGTAAGCCGCCCGACCAGAAAGCTTGGCTAAAGCAATAATGCGAGGATTTAGCTTATATTTCTTTATTAAATCAAGAAATTTTTTATTAGTAATTAAAGTATATTTTTCTAAATTCTGTCTTTTTTTCTCAATATTGCCGGAAGCTAATAATTCTTCTAAACGACCTTCAAAAAACTGTTCATCAATTTCACGTACTCCATGATAACCATTTAATATCCAATGATATTTGTTTAAATGTTGAGCTAATGATTTCCTAATGTCTTGTCCGCGAATAACTTGCTGGGCAATTTTGATTAATTCATATTCTTCATCTAGCAAAAAAGAACGTTCTGAAAAAACAGTAAGTTGAGACAAGTCGTCGTTATTTAACTCTAATTTTGCTTTTTTAATTTCTGCTTCTAAAAGCCTACTAGCAGCATAAGCTAAAACTTCTGGCACAATGACTATATTCCAAAATTCTTTATAAACTTTAAAAAATTGATTAAAAATAACCTTAAATTTAGTAAAAGAAAGTTTCTTTAAATCATTTTTTTCTAAAAAACAAACTTGTTTCGCTAAATTGCTTCGAACACATTCAAATTTTTTATAATATTCTTTATTAAAATCCGAGCTATCTTTATTTAAAACTTTTTTTATTAAAGCTCGTCCATTCTTATCACTGTCCTCCCAATTTGACCACCAAAAACAATCTCGACCAATAAAAATTACTTCGGACTTTGGCCAACCAGGACCATAAGGTGTTTTCGACATAGAAAAACAACCAGCTGAAATAAGTGCTGGATAAGCCTCCACTTTCCAACGAAACAAATCTTTTTTTAAGTTGAGAATGCTGTGAGCAGACATAAATTTAAAAATATTTTAAAACTAAATTTTTAATTTAAAAATTTATACAAAAAAAGCAGCTCAAATAAGCTACTTTTTATTTAAAAAATTAATAATACCCTTTTTAGCGTCAACTTCAATTTCATCACCGTCTTGCAAAATAGTAGTTGCTCCTTGCACCCCAACAATAGTCGGAATTTTAAGTTCGCGCGAAGTAATGGCCGCATGACAAGTTACTCCACCCTCATCCGTAATTATGGCCCCGGCCATTTTCATTATCGGTACATAATCTGGTCTGGTATTAGGAGCTATCAAAATATCACCGGGCTTCATTTTAATAAATTCTTTTTTATAACGAATTATTTTTGCTTTTCCCCGCACAATCCCGGGATAAGCCGGTTGTCCTTTTAATTCTTGGCTAGTGGCCAAACTCTTTTTAAATTTTTGATTAATCTTAAATATCTTGGCTCCGTAAAATTGCGAATACTTTTTAGCTCCTAAAGAAATAAAGAGGGAACTTTTATTTCTTTCTTTAGCTAATTGTAAATATTTTTTATCTTTAATTTTAATAAGAGTTAAAAGTTCATTAAAAAACAAATTTTCTAAATCAGCGGTTTGGCAGTTTAAACGTTGCGCCGCTTCTGTGATAATCTTTTTTAATACTGCTCCAGCTATTTGAGAATAAGTTTTTCTATCATCACGCCAAGTGCTTAAAAAAGCTAAAAATGATAAAGTCGCCGC